>NZ_KV820630.1:150047-172098 GCF_001815465.1 Porphyromonas sp. HMSC077F02
CAACTAAGCATTTGCTTTGTTGCAACTAACCGATTGCTTAGTTGCATCTCATTTTTTGGCTTTATAGGATACTGTAAATCAGCAAGTTATAAATTAGCCAGAAAAGGCTTTTAAGGGGCAGTAGATTTCGTGTAATAGAGACTATCACACGAGGGCGAATAGATGTAAACCCAATACTGGCTTAGCCGAGGTGGTAGATGGGGGAGCACTCGCCACGTTTGAGTACAACTACCTGTAGGTCTGTAAGCTCTCGGTGCTGGAGGGCATTGAGGTGGGTAGTGAGGGCGAGTTCGGGAGTGTTATTTTCGCCACTGAGGTGGCAGAGGGCCAGGAAACGGAGGCGGTCGCTGATATGCTCCGAGAGCACCTTTGCCGACTCGTGATTGCTGAGGTGCCCTATTCCACTGGTGATCCGTTCTTTGAGGTGAAAGGAGTAGCTGCCATTCTGGAGCATCTCACGATCGTAATTGCTCTCAAAGACGAGGAAGTCGGCAGCAGCTACCTCGGTCTCCACCGTTGGGGTCACCTGTCCTATATCGGTGACAAAGGTAAACCGCCCTACTGGGGTATCTATGGCATAGCCTACATTTTCTGTGGCGTCGTGTGGCACCTCAAAGCTTCGAATACGTAGGTCTCCAAGCGCCACCTCATCGCCTACCTCCATTCGCTTCATATAGGCCGATAGCTCGGCACTCGCCATACGGTGATAGAGGAGGGAGCGCACCACAGCAGGACTAGCGTAGATGGGCCATTGGAACTTATGTGCCAATCGTGCTGCCGCTCGGGTATGGTCATTATGGTCGTGAGTGATGAATATCCCCACAATCTGCTTAGGATTGATCGCCAGCTGCTCTAGGTGCTTCTGAAACTTACGGATACCGATTCCCGCATCTAGGATAATGGTGTGGTCGCCATAAGTGAGGAGCCCACAATTGCCACAGCTTCCACTGCTGAGGCTCACAAAGGAAAGGCCTGCTTCACCTTTATCTTGACGAAATAGCGGGCCTAGCAGCTCTTCAGACAGCTCCATGCATCAGAAAGGCGAAAACTCGCCTCTGAGATTGACGCCCATATAGTGCTTCACCTGCTCGCTATCCTCCAGCAGCCCAAGGAGATACATTAGCTTAGCTACCGCTGCCTCAGCGGTCATATCATAACCACTGAGCACGCCGGCGCTGAGGAGTGTCCGCCCCGTCTCGTACCGCTTCATCTGCACTTTTCCCTGAGGGCATTGGGTGACGTTAACGATGACGATGTCTCGTGCCACCGCTTCTCTCACCACTTTCATAAAGCGTTCGTTAGAGGGCGCATTGCCACTGCCAAAAGTCTCTAGCACTATTCCACGCAGACCAGGGGCATTGAAGCAAGCATCAATCACCTCGGGCGATAGACCGGGGAAAAGCTTTAGGAGGAGCACATTGGTATCTAGCTTGGTGTGGGTGGTCAGCGGACTAGTGGGGTGTGGTAGCATAGAGTGGTGATTGAAGTCGATCTCAATCCCTATCTCCGCAAGATTGTGGTAGTTGGGCGATTGAAAGGCATTGAATTGGTCGGCACTCACCTTGGTAGCTCTATTGCCACGGATAAGGTTGTTATTGAAGAGGATACACACCTCATTGACTGCCGCCCTACCCTCACTATCCTTGCTCGCTGCCACCTCAAGGGCGGTGAGTAGATTTTCCTTGCCATCGGTCCGAAGCTTGCCAATCGGCACTTGAGAACCGGTTAGGATAATTGGTTTGCCAAGGTTTTCGAACATAAAGCTGAGCCCAGAGGCGGTATAAGCCATGGTATCGGTACCGTGAAGCACTACAAATCCATCGTACGCATCGTAGTACTTGGTCACCATCTCAGCAATCTGCACCCAAAGGTCTGTACCCGCATCGCTAGAGTCGCAGGGTGGCTCAAAGGTGAGGGTATCAATACCGAAGGGGAGCTGACTGATCTCCTGCACATGCTCTGCCACGTAGGCAAAGTCGCATACTTCCAAACCCTTTGTGATGGGGTTTTCTAGCATACCTATTGTGCCACCTGTATAGATAAGTAGCACCTTGATCCCATTACTGGAAGGGGTTGTGGTCTTGATAGTCATAATAGTATTATTGGTTTTTTCTGACTACAAACTTACAACAAATAAATCAATTGAAGGTGAAAGCCCATTTGTGTTATAGGATTACGAGGGTGAGCGCCATGATGAGCATGCCGGCGATCACACCGATGATGGCGAAGTGGTGCTTGCCGTACTTCTCGGCTGCGGGGAGGAGCTCATCGAGGGAGATGTAGACCATAATGCCGGCAATCATCGCATTGAGTACGCCAAAGAGGCTTGGGGTGAGGTAGGGCCGAAGTAATAAATAGCCAATGAGGGCACCCAATGGCTCTGCCAACCCACTTGAGAAGGAGATCCAAAAGGCTTTGGCACGATTGCCAGTGGCGTAGTAGATAGGTACGGAGACAGAGATACCCTCAGGGATATTGTGAATCGCAATGGCAATAGCAATTGGTAGCCCTAGGGTTGGCTCTTCGAGGGCAGTAAGGAAGGTGACCATTCCCTCGGGGAAGTTGTGAATGGCAATGACCACAGCCGAAATAAGACCGGTACGTGCGAGGGCTGAGGTGGATAGGGGGGTGGGTTTGTGAGGTTGATTCATCATCTCTACCTCTACGATCTCGTGTGGGTTGTCTCTCTCGGGCACCAGTAGGTCAATGACCATAATCAATAGGATACCGCCGAAAAAGCTGAGAAGGGCATAGAGGTGACCCATGGACTTCCCGTAGATATCGGCCATATTGGCGAGCGATGTGGCATAAAGCTCTACAAAGGAGATGTAGATCATCACTCCTGCCGAGAGCCCTAGCGAGAGGGAGAGCATGCTGGTATTGGTGCGCTTGCTGAAGAAGGCAATGGCGCTCCCTATTCCGGTGGAGAGACCTGCAAAGAGGGTGAGCCCAAAGGCTATAAGTACTGCGTGGTCCATAGGCTTTTAATTATTGATCATCGTTTCAAGTAGTGGTAGGAGCTTCTCTAGCCCTATCCCATTGGATCCTTTGACCAGGATAACGAGGTCGGAAGGAAGTTCTTTGAGCTCCATTAAGTGGTGCTCTAGGTCGCTATTGGTGGGGAAGTGCTGCATCCCCTCCTGAGCCACTTTGGCAAACTCTTCGCCACAAAGAAGTGGGGTGATCTCGGGGTGGTGGGTAAGCCAATCAATGATCCGTTGGTGCTCTGCTGGGCTATCTTGCCCCAGCTCTCGCATATCCCCAAGAAGCACTAGCTTGTGGGCGGAGTGCTGTGACGAGATATTCTCGAGTGCCTCCATCATACTGGAGGGATTGGCATTGTAGGCATCGGCAATGATTTGACGTCCTTTTTGCCCCACCACTAACTGCGAACGGTGGTTGGAGGGGTGATAAGAGGCAATCGCCTCAGCCACTTTATCTGCGGAAATACCACAGCTTGTGGCAAGAGCGGTGGCGGCCAAAATGTTGTAGGCGTTGTATTTGCCCACCAATTGCGAGGTGATTGGCTGGGGCTCTCCATGGATAAGCAGCTTCATCGTGAGATAGGGGTCGCACGCCACCTCAGCCCCTTGTATTGTGGAGTGCGTGGTGATACCGAAGCCGATGCTTTCGCTTCCTTGCCACCGCTCCCGTAGGAGTGGGTCGTCCATATTGAGGATCATCTTGCCGTGGTGTGCCTGGAGGTAATCAAAGAGTTCGCTCTTCGTCTCTAGGATACCTTGTTGCGAACCAAAGCCCTCGAGATGGGCTCGCCCTACGTTGGTGATGACGCCTACCGAGGGGTGGGCAATCTCTACCAATTCCTTGATATCACCACGTTTGCTGGCACCCATCTCGATGATTGCCACCTGATGCTCGGGGCGAAGTCGTAGGAGGGTGAGCGGTACGCCGATATGGTTATTAAGGTTGCCCTCAGTGTAGAGGGTCGGCACCTCGGCGTGGGTCAGGATCGTTGCGGTGAGCTCCTTAGTGGTAGTCTTGCCATTGGTACCGGTGATCCCTAGCACCTTAAGGTGTGGATATTGGTCGCGGTGGTGGCTGGCGAGGGCTTGAAGTGCCAAAAGGGTATCCTCTACCAGTAGGCATCTAGGCTCCCGCTCTGCCAGCTCGGGGCGAGAGACCACCGCATACTTCGCCCCCTTCTCGAGGGCCGATAGGGCATATTCATTGCCATCAAAGCGGTCGCCGACCAGAGCGAAAAATAGCACCCCCTCCCCTACTCTGCGACTGTCGGTGGAGACCTCCATACCACACTCGAGGTAACACCTATACAGCTCTTCTATCTTACTTCTCTCCATTATTTTATCTATAATTTATCGTTTTGTCCGACCTTTTGTGGTTGGGATATGGGTTCGAATCCCATCCCAATCACAGACGCTTAATCGGGGCGGCCACCTATATGACCACCTTCTTTTCATTCTATAGGTCAAAGGTACTAAAAATAATTGGGCTGATATTTGGTAAATGTGACAACCTTTTTGTAACTTTGGGAAGACGTAGCAATACGAGTACAACCTAACTGAATATAATAACACTTAAAAACCAAAACCACATGACTAAGACAGTAAAAGGGACCGTGGTGATCGACCAAGTGCGCTGCAAGGGGTGTAACCTCTGTGCCGTGGCTTGCCCGACAGGTACCCTAGCAATGCACCCTGTCGAGATCAACGACAAAGGGTATCACTTCTCTTATATGGCTAATCCCGAGAATTGTATCGGGTGTGCCAATTGCGGGCTAGTATGCCCCGACGCATGTATCACAGTCTATAGAGCTAAGAAGTAACTAACGAAGTAGACATTAACCTATAAGAAAAGTATGGAAAAAGAAGCAAAACTATTGAAAGGTAATGAGGCACTAGCCATCGGTGCGATCCGTGCTGGTGCGGATGGATACTTCGGGTATCCTATCACTCCACAGAGTGAGGTATTGGAGTGCTTGATGGAGCAGGCTCCTTGGGAGACCACTGGTATGGTGGTGCTTCAGGCGGAGAGTGAGATATCCTCTATTAATATGGTGTATGGTGGTGCTGCCTGCGGTAAGCGTGTGATGACCACTACCTCTAGCCCAGGCTGGAGCTTGATGCAGGAGGGGGCTAGCTACTTGGCTGGTGCCGAGCTTCCTTGCGTGGTGGCCAACGTGATGCGTGGTGGTCCTGGTCTAGGAACTATTCAGCCTAGCCAAGGTGACTACTTCCAAGCTACTAAGGGTGGCGGTCATGGCGACTACCACTTCCTAGTACTTGCCCCTAACTCTGTACAGGAGATGACCGACTTTGTAGGTCTCGGATTTGACCTCGCCTTTAAGTATCGCAACCCTGTGATGATCCTTTCGGATGGAGTGATCGGACAGATGATGGAGAAGGTTCACCTCCCTGAGCAGAAGCCTCGTATGACGGAGGAGGAGATCCGTAAGAATTATAAGTGGGCAACGATCGGTCACGATGGTGATCATAGAGCTATCGTCACTTCTCTGGAGCTGCAGTCGCAAGTGATGGAGGAGAATAACCACCGCTTCCAGGCTAAGTACCGCGAGATGGAGGAGAAGGAGGTACGCTATGAGGAGATCCAAACGGAGGATGCTGAGTATATCATCGTGGCCTTTGGCTCTAGTAGCCGTATCGCTCAGAAGGTGGTAGAACTCTGTAGAGCTGAGGGTAAGAAGGTAGGATTGATCCGCCCAATTACCCTTTGGCCATTCCCAACTAAGCGTATCGCTGAGCTAGCACAAAAGGCTAAGGGCTTTATCAGCGTAGAGCTCAATGCAGGCCAGATGGTAGAGGATGTACGCCTTGCCGTTAATGGCAAGTGCCCAGTATATCACTACGGCCGTATGGGTGGTATGATCTTTGCCCCAGGCGAGATCAAGGAGGCTATGGCTAAGAGCTTTGGCTGGTAATCATATTGGATAAGTGACCCTTTTTTAGAGACCACCAACCGATGTACGTAAGCGATAGTATAGACCAGCTACTCACGGTGCTATTTATGCTCGTGGCAGTCGCTGCCTTTGTGATCTTCTTTACCATTTCAGACCGCACAATATTTCTATATGTGGGTGGGGTGGCAGTGGTGCTTCGCCTTTTTCAGTACGGGCGGCGCTACTACATGAAGCGAAAGCTACGTAAGGAGAGACAGCAATCGCTAGAGGATGAGATCTCTAATAAGGATATTTGACCTATTAAATAGATAGATAATTATGGAAATCAAACAACAGATAATGGGCGAGACCTCTGTGGATGTATCACAGCTAGTAAAGCCCGAAAACCTAGTATACGAGAGACCAAAGCTCCTCACCGATGCGGTGATGCACTACTGCCCAGGCTGTAGCCACGGTGTGGTACATAAGCTGGTAGCTGAGTCTATAGAGGAGATGGGAATGAAGGACCGCACCGTAGGTGTAGCCCCTGTGGGGTGTGCGGTATTTGCCTACAACTATTTAGATGTAGACTTTCAGGAGGCAGCTCACGGACGTGCACCTGCACTTGCTACCGCTATCAAGCGCCTGAATCCTGACCACTTGGTATTTACCTACCAAGGTGATGGCGACCTCGCTGCTATCGGTACTGCCGAGACCATTCATGCTGCTAACCGTGGTGAGAATATCACCATTATCTTTATCAACAACGCTATCTACGGTATGACAGGCGGTCAGATGGCTCCTACTACCCTAGTAGGTATGCCTACCACCACTTGCCCTGCTGGGCGTAATGTGGAGCTGAATGGCTACCCACTCAATATCACCAACCTCCTCAAGGAGCTACCAGGTGTATGCTACGTCACTCGCCAGAGTGTGCACACTCCAGGTAATATCCGCAAGGCAAAGAAGGCGATCCTGAAGGGATTCAACAACTCTATGAATCGCAAGGGTACCTCTATCATTGAGATAGTATCTACCTGCAATAGTGGCTGGAAGAAGAGCCCAGAGCAATCTAATAAGTGGCTGGAGGAGAATATGTTCCCACAGTATCCACTCGGAGACCTCAAAGATATTTAACCCATTAAATCGATAAGCGAGATGAAAAAGAGTTACGAGATAGTTATTTCGGGATTTGGAGGACAAGGAGTCCTCTCTATGGGTAAGATCCTTGCCTACTCAGGACTAATGGGTGGCAAAGAGGTGAGCTGGATGCCATCTTATGGCCCTGAGCAGCGTGGTGGTACTGCCAACGTGACGGTGATTATCAGCGAGGAGGGGATCAGTTCGCCTATCCTCAATGAGTATGATGTAGCGATTGTGCTCAATCAGCCATCCATGGATAAGTTCCTACCTATGGTAAAGAAGGGTGGAATCGTCCTCTATGATAGCAACGGTGTCTCCCACGTACCTGAGCGCGATGATATCAATGTATTCCGCGTAGATGCCGTGGACGAGAGTGTAAAGATGAATAATACCAAGGTATTTAATATCATCGTACTAGGTGGTCTCCTTAAGGTAGCCCCAATGGTCGATATCAATAATATCGAGGCTGGTCTCAAGAAGAGTCTTCCTGAGCGTCACCACAAGTTGATTCCACTCAACCTCGATGCCCTCAAGAGAGGTATGGAGATTGTAGTACAGGAGCGTGTAGCTAAGTAAAGCTCACCACCAACATACTAAGTAAAAGCCCCCTCGGACTTATTAAATAGTCTGAAGGGGGCTTTTTTGTATATCGTATGCTTTTTGTATATTTGCAAGGATAATAATAAGACTTAAAGTCGCTATTCACTAAATCATATTGTTACTTCTGAAGTGAGTGGGGGCGAAGGGTCTGTAGATATTTTTAATTTTTGAGGATACATACTATGAAGAGAAAGTAAAAGGGCTATATATACACTATTTTTGAGAAAGTATTCATTACTATTCTATCTGTTTTTTTGAGTGATGTATAGCCCGCCTATAAGGAATGGGAGTAGTGTAAAGCACTGCTCCCATTCCTTTTTTATATAACATTGAAAATGGTTTTAAAAAACCGGAGTAGAGGATTTTCTAACCCACTGATATTCAATACTCTCATCTCAGCTAAAATTGAGTTGCAACTCGTCATTTGCTTAGTTGCAACTCGCTAATCGCTTAGTTGCAACTCAACTTTTACCCTCCTACAAAGAAGAAAAAAATCTACAGCAATACGAGGGCGTTAAACAATTCTTATACCTACATGACCTTATGATCAAATGCGTGAACAAATTCATTGTGGATAGAGGTGTGAATAGAGTGTGCAAAACTTCTTGATAACTTTTGAGCTAAAAATTAGGTATTCACAAATTATTTTCTACTACAAAAAGGTTGGAGATTCACAATAGTTATCACGATAAAGTTACCAACTAATTACACACACACTCCCCAACATTCTCTCCCCATATCATTAGCTCCCTAAAAGTTATGCACAGGCAACTGTAGCGTTATTCATATTAATCGCCTATTCCAAGTAATATAGAGCAATCTATGTGTGGATAAGCTGTTAATAAATTGTGGAAATAGGTGCAAAGCAAATACATCGCATTAGTCATAGCTTCGTAACTTCATCGTAGCTTTTCCTCTACTCACACAATCCACAGGCTTTATCCTATTCTATTACCATCAAAACTAAATCCCATCTATATATCCCCTCCTTCTACTCTCAACCATATATATAATAGGATAAAGAAGCGTGTGGAAACCGTGGAAAACCTCCCACCTCTTTTCTTTGACACTCTTTAGCTTTTTCATTCATTGTAGATAGATTATGAGTATAATATTTATATTAAAAAAGAAATAATTTACATTAGTTTTGATATTGTTAAAATTATGGCTATATTTGAGAACTTAAGGGATTAGTAGGCTATAATAAGTCACATTATACCGCGATATTTTATAACTTTTATACTGAATTTATGAGAAGAATAGAACGCAAGGCTTGGCTACTTCCTATAGCCTGTTTTCTGCTCCCCGTCGTAAGTAACTCATCCAATGAGCTACTTGCCAATGACGAGAGTTCGAGCAAAACTTCAGTGGAGGTACAAGCTAAAACCATTACCCTAAAAGGAGTGGTACTCGAAGCTTCCAATGGTGAGCCCATACCTATGGCTACCATTCGTATCAAAAACCAAAACAAAGGAACTAATACCAATCTCGATGGTGAATTTTCACTAGAGTGTAAGGTAGGTGATGTCTTAGTTATCTCCTTTGTAGGACTTGAGGAGCAAGAGTTTACTGTGAAAAACGCTGGCCCCGTCACCATCAAACTCAAGGAATCCTCTGAGATGCTAGAAACCGTAGTGGTGACAGGTATGGTGGCTCAGGATAAACGTTTATTTACAGGAGCTACAGATAAGCTAGATGCAAAGGATGTCAAGCTAGATGGCGTTGCGGACCTAAGCCGTGGTCTCGAGGGAAGATCAGCTGGTGTAACGGTTCAAAACGTATCTGGTACTTTTGGTACAGCTCCAAAGATTAGAGTACGTGGTGCCACTTCTATTTATGGTGATTCAAAGCCTCTATGGGTAGTTGATGGTGTAATTCAGGAAAATGTGGTGGAGGTAAGTGCCGATGCTCTTAGCTCGGGAGATGCTACCACATTGATCAGCTCTGCGATTGCAGGGCTTAACCCTGATGACATTGAGAGCTTCCAAATTTTGAAGGATGGTAGTGCGACTTCTATTTATGGTGCCAAGGCGATGGCAGGTGTGATTGTGATCACTACTAAAAAGGGTAAATCGGGTACGAGTAGCTTTAGTTACACGGGCGAATTTACCTCTCGATTAATTCCATCTTACAATGAATTCAATATTATGAATTCTCAAGACCAGATGGGCTTTTACGAGGAGCTACGTCAAAAGGGATGGCTTACTTTTGCAGAGACTTTCAGGAGTAGCACCTCTGGAGAGTATGGTAGAATGTACCAACTAACTCACCAATACAATCCTACCACTGGTCAGTGGGGACTGCCTAATACACCTGAGGCACGTGCTGATTACCTCCGTGCTGCTGAAATGAGGAATACTGACTGGTTTGCGGAGCTTTTCTCACCAGCTGTAATGATGAATCACTCAATCAGTATGAGTTCGGGTACTGAAAAAAATCAGACCTATGTATCCCTCTCTGTAATGACTGACCCAGGGTGGATGGTGGCAAGTAATGTCAATAGGTATACCGCTAATCTCAATAATACTTATCACTTCAGTGATAAAGTGAATATCAATGCGATTGCTAATGTCTCTTATCGTAAGCAGAAAGCACCAGGTTCTCTAAGTCAAGGAACGGATGCTGTAAATGGTACAGTATCAAGAGACTTTGATATTAACCCCTATTCGTATGCACTCAATACGAGTAGAACTTTGGATCCTAACGTAGCTTATACCCGTAACTATGCTCCATTTAATATCCATAAGGAGTTGGAGAATAACTATATGGATCTAGATGTATTTGATGCTAAGTTTCAGGGCGAAATAAGTTACAAACCTATACAGAGTCTTACTTTTAAGGCACTTGGAGCATTTAAGTATTCTGGTACAAAACAGGAGCATAAGATCAAGGACGGCTCCAACCAGGCCCTTGCCTATCGTGCAATGGGGGATGCGACCATTGTAGATCGAAACCCATGGCTATACACCGACCCAGATAAGCCTAATTCACTACCATTTAGTATACTTCCTAATGGTGGATTCTACAACATCAATAACTATAAGATGTACAGCTACGACTTCCGTCTATCAGGTCAGTACAATACAGTATTTGGTGAGAGCCACATCTTCAACACTTATGCTGGTATGGAGCTAAATGCTCAGGATAGGTCTAGTGATGGATTTGATGGATGGGGTATGCAATACTCCAATGGTGAAGTACCTTTCTGGGAATATAATGCCTTTAAGCACATGAAGGAGGGTAATTCAGATTACTACTACCTATACAATACACGTGTACGTACATTAGCTTTCTTTGCTACGGCTACCTATTCATATCAAGGTAAGTATACATTGACTGCTACTGGACGCTATGAGGGTTCTAACCGTTTGGGAAAAACACGTAAGGCTCGCTGGTTGCCTACTTGGAACGTTGCAGCCGCTTGGAATGCTCATGAAGAGGATTTCTTCCGCGATCACCTTTCGGATGTGCTTTCTAACCTAACGCTTAAAGCATCTTACTCACTGACTGCAGATGCAGGTCCACGCTGGGTAACCAACTCTCGTGTGATCATTGGAAGCTATAATCCATGGAGACCATCGGCAAGTGTAACTGAGTCGGGACTAGAGGTGCGTAACCTAGAGAATAGTGGACTGACCTACGAGAAAAAGCACGAGCTCAATGTGGGTGCTGATGTAGGTTTCTTGAATAATAGGATTAATCTAGCTGTTGACTGGTATAAGCGTAACAACTTTGACTTGATCGGATATACCAATACTCAAGGAGTAGGTGGTGAAGTTAATAGAATCGGTAACGTAGCCTCTATGAAGAGTCACGGTCTAGAAGTTTCCCTATCAACTCAAAATATCAAGACAAAGGACTTCGGCTGGACTACTAGCTTTATCTTTGGCTACAACTCCAACGAGGTAACTAAGCTTGATAATCGTAGTCGTGTGATCGACTTTATTACTGGTACTGGATTTGCCCGTGAAGGTTACCCAGTACGTGGACTTTTCTCAATTCCTTTTGATGGACTTGATGAAGAAGGATTCCCTGTATTTAATATCAATGGGAATAAGATTACAAAAGACAATTATGGTGCTATCAACTTCCAGGATCGTGAGAATATCGATTACCTGAAGTATGAAGGACCAATTGATCCTACTATTAATGGTAGTTTTGGTAATATCTTTACCTACAAAGGCTTTCGACTCAACGTATTCATTACTTACTCAGGTGGAAATAAGTTGAGGCTTAATCCTGTATTCAGAAGCTGGTATAGTGACCTAGACGCTACACCTAAGGATTTCCAAGACCGTTGGATGGTGCCTGGTGATGAAAAGATCACCAATATACCTAAGGTGCTTTCTCAACTAGATGTATACTATAATGGTAATAGCGACAGAGGTTACAATGCCTACAACTACTCTACAGCTAGGGTAGCAAAGGGTGACTTTGTACGTCTTAAGGAGCTATCACTCTCTTACGATGTACCACGTGACTTCTTAGAGAGCCGCTTGAATTATCTCAAGAGTGCCTCTGTAAAGCTTCAAGCTACCAATCTGCTACTTCTCTATGCTGATCCAGAGCTGAGAGGGCAAGACCCAGAGTTTTTCCAATCAGGTGGTGTCTCTGCTCCTGTGCCTAAGCAGGTGACCGCTACGCTAAGACTTGGTTTCTAATCGTGATAGAATGATATTTGATATGAAAATAGTAAATAAAATAATAGCTACTTTATCGCTCTGCTCCCTAGTAGCCCTATCTGGATGCAATAAGTTTCTTGATACTATGCCAGATATGCGTGCAGAGCTTGATGAGGAGCAAAAGGTAACGCAGATACTTGTGGCTGCTTATCCCACACTCTTTCCTCTAGGAATATTGGAGCACCGTACCGACAACGTCGATGATAATGGAGATGCCTATCCACTTCCTGATATCTTTATCCAAGAGAATTATCATTGGAAGGGCAATACAGAGCCCGATTGGGATACCACTCAGAGACTTTGGCAGATGTGTTATCTAGCCATCTCCAATGCCAATCAAGCCTTAGAAGCTATTGAAGAATTGGGAGGTGCTACCACCCCTAGGCTCAAAGCTGCAAAGGCCGAAGCTCTAATGTGTAGGGCATATAGCCACTTTATACTGGTCAATGTATTTTCACAAGCTTACAATGGGCAGACCTCAGATTCTGATCTTGGTATACCTTATTCTACTGAGCCTGAGACTGAAATCGGTGTGAAGCATGAGCGTCCCAGCGTAAAGGAAAACTATGAGCAGATGGAGAAGGACATTCTAGAGGCACTCCCCGAAATATCTGAAGACTTTTATTCGGTACCTATGTACCACTTCAATAAGAGAGCTGCTCTAGCATTTGCTACACAGTTTTACCTCTATTACGAAAAGTGGGATAAGGCCGAGAAGTATGCTACAGAGGTACTAGGTACCAATATTGCACCTACTCTGCGTAATATCTCGGAGTATGCCAAGAAATATACCAATACCAAAGAGTGGACTTATGGCTATCACAGTGCTAAAGAGCCAGCCAATCTAATGATCGTGGCTACTCGCTCTCGCTGGGGTAGGAGGTACACGGATCGTAGGTATGCACATACTGGTCAGATCGCTAGTAAGCAGACACTTCGTAGCCCTGGTCCATGGGGTAGTCAATTGGTGGATTATGATGTACTCTACTACAGAGGCAATCCATCGCACATGGTGTGGTTACCTAAGTATCAGGAGATATTTGAATACACAGATGCTGTAGCTGGCATTGGCCAGCCTCACGTGGTAGTATTCCCATTCACTACGGATAAGACCTTACTCCTCCGAGCTGAGGCTAGAGTGATGCTTGAGAAGTATGATGATGCCGCTAGCGATCTATCTATGTGGTATCAATCCAAGGGTGGAAATGGTGCGACGACCAGTGATATTAAGAGTTATTACAAAGGTTTGATGGAGGATCCGGAAGAGGTGAGCCCAGTGACGAAGCCACTACATCCTAAATTTGAATTGAAGGAGGGTGATCAAACTTATATGATGCAAGCTGTATTGCATGCCAAGCGTATCCTTTCGATACATAGTGGCGAAAGGTGGGATGATATCAAGAGGTATGGTATAGAGATTACCCATAATCTATTCCAGGAGAATCCTATCACATTGAAGTCCGATGATCCTCGAAAGGCACTTCCTATCCCTGCCCCAGTAGTGGCAGCTGGACTAACTCCTAACCCAAGTAACAATCTCTAAATATTTAAGTGTGTTATGAATAAACTAATTAGTAAATATACTTGGTCGGTACTACTGATAGCCCTTATTAGTATGATAGCTATGGGCTGTAAGGGTGACCAACCTGATGAAAATAAATCGGTCGTAAAGAAGCCCACGACGGAGAAGAACGCCTTTGATAAATGGTTGGATAAAAACTATGTCAATGCCTATAATGTAGACTTCAAGTATCGTATGGAGGATAATGAGCGGGATCGGTCAAAGCAGCTAGTCCCCTCAACCATCGAAAACTCAATGAAACTGGCCAACATCTTCCGCCATTCATGGTTTGGTGTCTATGATGAGGTAGCAGGCATGCACTTTATGCGTCGATTGGCTCCAAGAATTATACATATCGTAGGCTCTGCATCGTGGAATAATGATGGAACCATCGTCTTGGCTACTGCTGAGGGGGGTCTTAAGGTGACCATTTATCGTGGTAACTGGGTGAATGAAAAAAATCCCGACAACCTCAACGAGATGTACTTCAAGACTATGCACCACGAGTTTACTCATATCCTTCACCAAAATGTCAAGTGGCCACAAGAGTATAATACCATCAGTGCAGGTGGTTATGCCCCTTCTTCTTGGCACAATCGTAAGAAGATGAGTGAATATGCAGAACTTGGCTTTGTGACGGCATATGCAGGCCACTCTCCTAGCGAGGATATCACAGAGCTTACCGCCTGCTATATTACCTATAGCCAGGAGCAGTGGGATAAGATATTCAAGGCTGCAGGTGAAGAGGGTAGTGCCAAGATTCATCAGAAGCTAGAGATTATGAAGACCTATATGAAGGATAATTGGAATATCGATATGGATGTCCTTCGCGACGTCAATAATCGCCGACTTCATGAGATCCCACAGATGCAATTGATCCTTCCTGATTGGGAGCCACTATTTGCCAATGTAGAGGTGCCAATGGCTGCTCCTACCAAAGCTGCTCAGGAGGCCTACTATAAGGCAGGTAGGATAGCACTTGAGAAGCAAATAAAGGTAGAGCCTAAGGACGCTAAGTTTGGTTCTCCTACCTTATGTTACATAGCTACTCAGATGGGTGATCATCTTGATGACGAAAGCACAGAGGCAGCTACATCTAACGATTAAAACAATCAATTGACCTATGAAACGATTTAATATATATAGTTTGATGGCGGCACTATCACTCTTGATACTGGGTGCTTGTACGCCAAAACATGAGTCACTTTTCGACGAGTCCGCTAGTGAGCGTACTGCCAATGCTATGGCCGCACTTCAGGAGAAGCTACTCAGCTCTCCAAATGGCTGGATAGCCGAATACTATCCAGGTGAGCCAAGTGGTGAAAAGCAGTACGGTGGCTATGTGATGAGCATCATATTTACCAAAGACGGTGAAGCATTTATTTCCTCCGAACGAACTAGATCTAGCGATCATAAGTATTCGCGTGGTCAGTATGTGGTTAGTTCGGATGCAGGTGTGTCGCTCAACTTTGTTACTTACAATGAAGCACTGCACTTCTTCGCTGACCCAGATTATCGTGTAGGGGCAGGTGTAGGTTTTGGCTATGAAGGTGATTTCGAGTTTCTACTTAAAGAGGAGACTAATCCCGATGAGATCATCTTAAAGGGCAAGAATAAAGGACAGATACTAAAGCTTATCCGTCCAAAAACCAGCTCCGAGGATTATCTTGAGGCCTGTATGAAGAGTTACGATAAAGTCTTTGATTGGAATTTGATCGAAGAGCAGGTCAAAGACTCCTACGCAGGTAAAGTAGGTGGTAAAGATATGGTGCTGTTCTTTGATAAAAACAATACCTTTTACTACATCAATGACGAGGGCAATGAGGTGATTGTTCCCTTTATTCCTACCGATAAAGGCATCAAGTTTCAATTGCCACTCAATGGTGTTACTGAGCTCACCTACGATGCCAGTACTGCTACCCTCAATGCTGAGAATACCTCTCTATCTCTTAGAGAAGATCCCAATTACAAGTACTATGCAGAGTATCTTGGTGAGTATATCGTGAAGGATTCTAAGCATGAGTATAATGTCACCTTCGAAAAAGCAGGAAGCACTAAGTACAAGGTTACATGCCCAGATTGGAATTACTACTTCTATGCCAACTTTGATGCAAAGAATAGACGGTTCGCAGTCTATGTCCAGGAGATTGAGTCCAAGCCTGGCACTAAGCTAGCTATGTGGGATACTACAGAGGGATATCTTACATGGGGTAATGAGGAGATCGGTATGTACTCAAAGCAAATTGAGACGGCTGATGGCTCTATTGTCTATAAGCTGGTGGACAACAAGGTTTGGGGCTCATATAAGGCTGATTCCTTCTATCTGCGGGATGTTAAAGGAAAAAAATTGGACAAAACTCTCAAACCTAATAAGATTATTAGACCTATCTTTATTAAGAAGTAATGAATATGAAGAAGATAATTAATATAGCCAGTATAATTCTCTCCCTCATCGCTTTGATAGGGCTTTCTACTAGCTGTAAGAAGTCCAATGAGAGTGAGATAAATCCATTCAACCCTGCTGAGATTGATCTTCAAATAGTATCTGCCGATGTGGAGTACCAAGCCATCGGTGGAGTGGGGACAATCAAAATGAATAGCAGTGATTTCACTATCTCCTGCGAAGAGTCTTGGCTTACTGCTAAGAAGGTAGGTGATAAAATAGAAGTAACGGTCACTCCAAATGAGAGCCCAGAGCTTCGTACTGCTCTATTGCTCATTAAGGAGTTAGATGGTAAATCTGGAGTGTCTGCTACCCAAAGGGTTTCTATCAGCCAATTTGGTACGCGGAATATTATGGATGCTTCACCTATCTTTATGGCGCTTGTAGGTGGTAAAGTCTCTTATGATATTTCCCAGGTGGTAGATCCTATTACCGTTACACTACCCGATGGTGCTGATCAATGGATCAAGTATACGATCCATGACGGTGTACTCGAGATAGAGGTATTACCCTCAGGTAAAGACCGTAAGGGGGCCATCAATGTATCTGCAGGTGTTATGAAGTTAGCAATACCAGTAACGCAGCAATTGCAGTATGCTGATCTTATAGGTGACTACAATGCACATTATTGGCTAGAGTATAATTGGACCGAGCGAAATCAAACTTGGACTCTTAGCCCACTCGTAGAGAATGAGAGCTTTATTCTGTCCGGTTTTGGTTACGATATGATTGTCAATTATGACCCTGCTACACGTACTATGACTATTCCTTGTGGCACTCACGATCTAAAGACCAATCCTAGCGACTACTCTTTGGCTGCTTGGGTCGGTTGGGAGCACGATTCAGGTAGTCTATGGGGTCATAGCGACTTCTACTTTGAGGCACCACTCAATACGGATTCTGATACTCCTCAGTTCCATTTCGTATTCAAGACGAAAGGTACTAAGTATACAATCAAGATTGATGGTAAGGAGACTGAGGTATTCCCTAAGGGTATGATAGTATGGAAGAGCAAGGTGGGTCAGCGAGAGGTTGATGGTAAAGACACCCAGCTCTTTGATCTTACCATCACTAAGAAATAAAGGACGATCATCCTTTACTTTGTAATTGTTTGTTTAGGTACCCACCTATGGATTTGTCCGTAGGTGGGTACCATTGTTTATAGTTGATTATCTATGACTTACAACTTCCATTACGTGTTTTTGGGGCAATCTATTACGTGTTTTTGTGGTGGAGGGGGTAGGTAATAGGGAATAAGGGGGAGAAAATAGGTTACTTTTGGTATCTTTGTGTCTATGGATTTAGTTTGGAAATATGAGCCATTGGGGAGCGAGGAGCAGGAGATAGCTGAGGCGTTGTGTCGAGATGCTAAGCTTCTGCCTTCGACTGTGGAGGTGGTGATGAAGCGGGGCATTCGCAGTAGCGAAGAGCTCTCTAGCTACCTTAAGCCTTCGCTTAGAGAGCTCCATGATCCCTTCCTGATGCCTGATATGACCAAGGCTGTTGCCCGCCTAAATAAGGCGATCGGCAATAAAGAGAAGATCATCGTTTATGGCGATTATGATGTGGATGGCATCACCGCCGTTACCCTAGTTTATAAGTATCTGCGGTATATTACCACGGCGATAGAGTATTATATTCCCGATAGATACGAGGAGGGGAGTGGCATCTCACGGCAGGCGATTGAGTATGCTCATGAAGCGGGTGTGAAGCTGATGATTGTGCTCGATTGCGGTATCAAGGCCAATGACATGGTGGCGTATGCCAAGAGCCTAGGCATTGATATCATTATCTGCGACCACCATGTCCCAGATGACGACCTTCCCGAGGCAGTTGCCAACCTCAATCCTAAGCTCAAAGGCTCCCCCTATCCCTTCAAAGAGCTATCTGGCTGTGGGGTAGGGTACAAGCTGATGCAGGCCTTCGGATTGAGCAATGGCACCGATAGGCGCCTTCTGGATAATATGCTCGACCTAGTGGCGGTAAGTATTGCTGCCGACTTGGTGCCCCTAGTGGGGGAAAATCGGATCCTCGCCTATTATGGTCTGAAAAAGCTCAATCGCCGACCCTCTCTTGGCCTTAAGAGCATTATCAATGTGAGTGGCTTGCAGAGCAAACAGCTAGATATGAGCGATATCATCTTCAAGATTGGTCCTCGCATCAATGCCTCAGGGAGAGTGCAGAGTGGTCGAGAGTCAGTGGACCTACTACTGGCACGCGATGCCAAGGAGGCACGCGAGATGAGCTATCATATTGATGAGTACAATAACCAGCGTCGGCTAATCGATCACTCCATCACACAGGAAGCCAATGATATTGTGGAGAGCTTCACAGATATGGAGGATCGCAAGATCATCATTGTCTACGATCCTTCGTGGCACAATGGCGTGATAGGAATTGTGGCTTCGCGTCTTTCGGAGCGGTACAATCGTCCCACCATTGTCCTCACCGATACCCAAGACGATCGCGTCAATGGTTCCGCCCGAAGTGTGATGGGCTACGATATCCACACCCTTTTAGAAGCCAATAAAGATATCCTTGATAACTTCGGAGGTCACCCCTTTGCAGCAGGGCTAACGATCCAAAAGAAGTACCTCCACCAATTTATTCAAAATGCTACTCATCAAGCCGATGAAGAGCTCACTATGGAGGACCTCCAGCCCCGCCATGTCATCGATTATCCGCTAGAGCTATACGATATTACCCCCAAGCTACGTAGGCAATTGAGGAGCCTTGCCCCTTATGGGCCGGGTAATGAAAAGCCTCTCTTCATGACTCGTGGTGTGGTGAGCGTTACCCCTCCTAGATTGATGGGCTATAAAAAGAGCCACCTCAGGCTGATGATCTCCATGCCCAATGAGATGCCTATCTACCAAGCCGTTGCCTACAATCAGGCAGAGTTGCTTCCCTTGATTGCTAGCGGCCGACCCTTTGATATCCTCTATTCGATTGAGGAATTTCAGCGGAAGGGTCGCTTCGCTGTGCAGCTCTATATCGTCGATATCCATATAGATGGTAGAGAGAAGTGCGATGAAACCCCAGCTATCCACTGACGCCACCCCCCTTGATACCCTAAAGCAATATTGGGGCTATGACCGCTTCCGCCCGATGCAGGAAGAGGTGATCAATAGTCTCCTCGAAGGGCACGATACCCTCGCCCTGATGCCTACTGGCGGTGGCAAGTCCATCACCTACCAAGTACCTGCTTTGATGTGCGAAGGGGTGGCTCTTGTCATCTCCCCCCTTGTGGCACTGATGAAAGACCAAGTCGATGGCCTCCGAAAGCATGGTATCCGTGCCGGCTACCTTCATAGCGGGCAGAGTAGGGGAGAGATGCTGGCAGTGCTAGATAATTGTACTTTTGGTTATTACAAACTCCTCTATGTCTCCCCTGAGCGACTCACCAATGCCCTCTTTCTGCGTCGGTTAGAAAGTATCCCCATCTCCTTTGTAGCGGTCGACGAAGCCCACTGTATTAGCCAGTGGGGGTACGACTTTCGTCCGCACTATACCCGCATCAAGGAGTTCCGCCAACGCATACCCCACCTTCCCTTCCTCGCCCTTACCGCTACCGCTACCTCTCTCGTGGTGGAGGATATCAAGCGACAGCTACTCTTTGAGGAGGGGAGTCGCTTCTTCAAAAAGAGCTTTCACCGCCGAGCCCTCACCTATGTGGTACGACAGACAGAGGATAAAGCTCGGGAATTGGTACATATCCTCTCCAGTGTTGAGGGGAGTGCACTCGTTTATGTGCGAAGCCGTAAAAAGACCAAGCAAATCTCCGACCTCCTCAATTCCTTTGGACTTAGTAGCGATTACTTTCACGCTCTGCTCCCGCCAGAGGTCAAGGCACGTAAGCAAAATGCGTGGCAGTCTGGCGAAGTGCGGATTATGGTTTGCACCAACGCCTTTGGTATGGGTATCAATAAAGAAGATGTGCGGGTAGTGGTACACCCTGCGCCCCCTCCTTCTCCCGAATTTTACTACCAAGAAGCGGGTAGGGCGGGAAGGGATAATCAGCGTGCCTTTGCCGTACTTCTCTATGAGCCGATACGTGATGAGCGATACCTGTGGAATATGCTCGATAGAGAGTTTCCGCCCGAGGAGACCGTAAAGCAGGTGTATGATACACTCGGCAATTACTTCCAACTCGGTGTGGAGAGTGGGGAAGGGGCAATCTATGAGTTCGACCTCTTCCACTTCTGTACCCAGTACAAAATTCCCAGTCATGTAGTTACCGCATCGCTAGCCATACTACAGCTCTCGGGCTATATGGAGTACTTAGAGAATCACGATAAGGCGGGCCAATTGATGATTACTACCGATCGCAATCAGCTCTACACCCTGTTTGATGAAAAAGAGTCTCTCTACGACGACCTCCTTGAGTTCCTGATGCGTCGCTATACCGGTCTATTTACAGCCTATAGTGCTATTGACGAGCGAGAAATTGCCAGTGCACTAGGCATCCGAAGGGAGCAGCTCTATTTCCTTTTGATTAACCTCAAGCGATGGCACGTGATAGATTATATCCCAGGCAAGATAAGTGATTATATCTACTACATGGACCAGCGGGTGCCTGCCAAACAACTGGTTATCCCAAAGGAGATCTACCAAAGCCGCTACAACGCTGCCCGCGAACGTGTGGAGGCAATGGAGCAATATATGACCACCTCCGACTGCTGTAGAGCGATGCAATTGGTAAGTTACTTCGACGAAACCAATCCCCTTCCTTGCGGTTACTGTGATTACTGCCTCAGCCACCCACCCAAAGGTCTTTCGTACAAAGTCATTGACGAAATAGAGGATTACCTCAAAGCCGAAGGGACTACCTCTCACGAGCAATTACACAACCAATTTCCACAACTCTCGCCCGACGAACTACAGAGTGCCATCGAGCACCTCCAAGGCGAGTACCACACCATTGTGGTAAAGGGTAGCACCATCACCTACCTCTAAAGCATATCATTTCATTGATCGTTTTGGTGCCTTGTCGGACAAGTCGGACAGTTCGGACAAGTCGGACTCAAGGCACAGGGACAAGAAGCCCGAAGGGCTTCCATGGTCTATTAACCCAGCCTTCCCACTCGCTGGTATGCGAAGCGTACCTGCGAGGAGAAGGTTGGGAAGAGAGATAGAGCATAATCTACTACCCCGAAGGGGTTGCACTTCCATATGTCATTGTGGATATGCAACCCCTTCGGGGTAGCTTAGTGATGGTGACCTTGCTACCCAAGCTTCCCCTTCAGGCTCGCTACCGCTCGCCTTCAGGGGGAAGCTTGGGTTATTACACCATGAAACCCCTTCGGGGTTTTTCTTGATAATCTAGGCACCATCGCAAAAGGACCTCTGCAGGAGGTCCGATTTGTTGTAGCTGTAAGTTTGCAGGTAGCCCGGGCGAGTTTATCGAAGCCCGTCAAAAGCAAATAAAAAAAGTTAAATTCAAATGCGTAGTTAAAGGGTATATCAAAGATGAAATAGCCAGTAAAAATAGTCTAATAGCTAGACTAATGTCGTATCTTTGTTGTAGAAAGATAGCCATTAGTCGATTAGGTGAGAAACCTTAATACCGTAGCGAGGTCATAGAACCTATTGGGGGCAGTAAGGACACCTAATCACGCTGTTGGATACTATATAGATTGTTAGGATTTCACTCCTATTTACAGCTTGAGTACAAACAGCTATCGTTCGACTAATGGCTATCTAATCACTACATGTACAAAGTTATGAATAAAAAATTATTTGTGGGA
>NZ_KV820630.1:172198-173774 GCF_001815465.1 Porphyromonas sp. HMSC077F02
AATTATTTGTGGGAATTGATTTCTCAAAAGAAACATTTGACGCAGCTATCCTCAAGGTATCTGAAGAGAGCTCTATTGATCCAAAGATCATTGGTAATGAGCAGTTCAAAAACGATGTGCCGGGTTGTAAGCGATTTGTAAAATGGCTGAATAAGACTTGTGCATTGTCTGGCGACTATTCCTCTGTTCTCGTAGGTGGAGAAGATACAGGTAACTATAGCATCACGCTGCCTAAACAGCTTTATGTGCTGGGGATTGATTGCTCCTTACAAAATGCTTATTCGATCAAATGTGGTAGTGGCAAGATTGTTCGCGACAAGACCGATAAGATAGACGCAGAAAAGATCGCTTACTACTTCTATCGCTTTCGCGATCAGATTAGGCTCTATAAGCCCCTATCTAAGGATATGGAGAGCTTAGAGAGACTTTATTCATACCGATATGGACAGGTGAGAGAAAGAGCGCGATTGAAGTGTCAGATAAAAGAGTATAGGCATCTTCTTAAGTCAGAACCCAATGATGAGACGCTAAAGTTCATGATCCAACGCTTAGAGAAGCAGGAGAGGTTTCTGAAGAAAGAAATCAAAGCTATTGAGGCTAAAATGGTAGAAATCATCAAAGCCAATGAGGAGCTTAATGAGATCCATAAATGCCTACTGAGCATACCAGGTATCGGGAAGATCACAAGCCTTCTTTTGATCGTTGTTACTCGAGGGTTTACAAGGTTCGATAACCCCAAGCAACTTGCCTGCTTTTTAGTTGTCTCTCCACACCCGAATCAATCAGGTACATCCGTCCAAAATGGCAATCATAGGAGTTGGTTTGCCGACCCATATTTTGCAAGCCTCTTACATATGACAGCACTCTCTGCGAGCAGATTCAACTCAAAGTTCATAGACTATATGAAAAGGATGAAGAGCAAAGGAAAGCCACATTTGCTCATCATGAACAACATCAAAAACAAGCTATTGACGGTTGCCTTTACAATCGTCACAAGAAGGACCAAATTCCACTCTGATTATGAGGCAAAACGAGCATAGGTCGAAATAACACTTTTTAACCATATAAATTTGGTGGTGATCATAGATTGCCCCCAGTCGAGGCTCGTAGAGCCGAAGACTGGCGGGTAGAGAGACACCCCATACTCACGACCCTTGTGGTCGCACAAGTTCATACAAGTGCGACCACAAGGGTCGATTGCATATGACGTATCCCTTTCCCGCTGGTCGTTCGGGGGCGTTTGCCCCCTCCGACACAGGGGCTATCTGAGTGGCACCCTCTCGGGTGCTCCTTTTGTGCTTTTTTTACTCCAGCTTGTCCGATAATATCCTCTGATAAGGTTCGCCAAAAGGCTCATTTGTAATCCATTGATATACAATGTGCTATATACCTGCTTTTTTAGTTGCAACAAAGCAAATGCTTAGTTGCATCTCGCCGTTTGCTTAGTTGCATCTCGGCAATTGCTTAGTTGCATCTCAATTTTTGCGCCGCTACCACTTGGTTTTGAAGTGGCAGTTATGCAGGCTTTCTTTTAGGACCTTATCGGACAAGTCGGACAGGTCAGACAGGTCGGACG
>NZ_KV820630.1:173874-183756 GCF_001815465.1 Porphyromonas sp. HMSC077F02
CGGACAAGTCGGACAGGTCAGACAGGTCGGACGCACCCTCGTGGCTGCTCCATTGGTGCCCTTTTGAACTCCGACTTGTCCGACTTGTCTGAGCTGTCCGACTTGTCCGATAATACCACAAGTAAAAATGTGTGGTACCTCGCTGAAAATAGTTAGCTTTGTGGTACAAGATAAATATCACATTTTTTTATTGACTAACGATGAAACAACTACGACTATCCCTAGCGATGGGTCTCTTACTCCTTCTTGCCCCAATGGCAAAGGCAGATAAGGGAATGTACTTGATCAATTCGATCAAGCAGGAGAATATGGATCGCATGCGTGAGCTCGGACTGAAGCTTTCTCCCGAGGAGCTATTCAGTGCCGATGGCAATAGCCTCTCTAGTGCTGTGGCGATCTTTGATAACGGCTGTACCTCTATCACGGTATCCAATCAAGGACTACTCTTTACCAACCACCACTGTGGTTACCGCTCTATCCAGAGCCAGAGTAGTGTGGAGCACGACTACCTGAGAGATGGTTTTGTAGCACACAATATGGCGGAGGAGCTTCCTATCGAGGGGCTAGAGGTGAAGTACCTCAGAGAGTTTGTGGATGTGACCGACCAAGTGACTGAAGGTACCGAAAATATGACCGATGAGATGGCTCGTATTCAGGCGATTCAAATGGCAAGTAGTCTTTTGGTAGCCAAGTATGCCGATGACCCTCACACCGATGCCGATATCTACTCGTTCTACGAGAATAATAAGTTTTACCTAGTGGTCTACGACGTCTTCACCGACGTCCGTATGGTATTCGCTCCACCTACATCTATGGGTAAGTTTGGTGCCGATACCGACAACTGGATGTGGCCACGCCACACCAACGACTTCTCGGTATTCCGTGTCTATGCCGATAAGGATAATAAGCCAGCCGACTACTCAGCCGATAATAAGCCCTACCAACCTCGTCACTTTGCCAAGGTATCGATCCGTGGTATCGAGGAGGGCGACTATGCTATGACCATTGGCTTCCCAGGAAGTACCGACCGCTACCTCAGCTCGTGGGGTGTAGAGAATCGTATCGTGAATGAAAACGAACCTCGTATCCTCGTGCGTGGCATTAAGCAGGAGATTTGGATGAAGCACATGAATGCTGAGCAAGCCATCCGCATTCAGTATGCTAGCAAGTATGCCGGTAGCTCCAACTATTGGAAGAATTCAATCGGTATGAATAAGGGGCTCCGTCGCCTCAATGTGGTAGAGAATAAGCGTCAGATAGAGCGTCAGTTCAGCGAGTGGGTAGCAGCCGATGCAGCTCGTACCGCCAAGTACGCTGGGGTATTGGATAGCTTGCGTATTCCACTCGAGGCAATGGGCAAGCTCTTCTACAATTTCACCATCCTCTCTGAAGCGATGAGTGGTACCGAGTTCCGCTCTTTCGTGGCGATGCCATCGCCCGATATGGCAGAGTTTGATGCCGATGCCCTCTACAAGGACTTCAGCACCAAGGTAGGTAGAGCTACTCTTCCAGCCATGCTCAGGGTAACCAAGGAGCAGGTAGCCCCTGAGTACTTGCCTAGCATCTTTAGCGAGATCGAGAGTAAGTTTGGTGGCGATTATGAGGCTTATGCACAGTATGTTTACGACAATTCTGTAGTGCTCCACAAAGATCGTATGGTAGAGGCACTCAAGAATTATGAGCTATTTGCCAAGGCACACGATACCGACCCTGCTGTGGTGATCAGCAATAGCTACAGAGATGCATTGATGAAGCTATATGGCGAGATCAATAACTATCAATATCAGTATGCCAAGGGGCGTCGCCTCTTTATGGCTGGCCTGCAGGAGATGAGTGATGAGTACCTACCTAGCGATGCCAATTTCACCATGCGTCTCAGCTACGGTTCGGTGGGTGGCTATCGCCCTTATGATGGTGCTTACTACGACTACTATACCACTGAGGAAGGGGTATTGGAGAAGCAAGATCCTGAGAGCACCGAGTTTGCAGTGCAGCCAGAGATCCTCGATATGATGCGTAATAAGGAGTTTGGTGAGTATGCCGCTAAGGATGGTCATCTACATCTCTGCTTTATCAGCAATAATGATATCACTGGTGGTAACTCCGGTAGCCCTGTCTTTGATGGCGAAGGCAATGTCATTGGCCTAGCTTTCGACGGCAACTGGGAGGCAATGAGTGGCGACATTGAGTTTGAGCCAAATCTTCAGCGCACCATTAGCGTAGATATCCGCTATGTGCTTTGGGCTATCCAGCACTGGGGTAAGGCCGACTACTTGATCAATGAGCTAACCCTTGTGAAGTAATCTAAGTAATTATTGAATAGACCCTGGTGAAGCTCCCCCTTTGCCAGGGTCTATTGCGACTTTGCACGAAGGTGATCTGCGGCGCCTAGGCTTCCGTAAGGATGCCAGGGCACATAAAGTTGCTTTCGGAATTCGGGCTAGGTCACGTACGTGAGTACGCTCCCTTCGCCCTTATCCTCAGCGTCTGGCATTTCATCCTCCGTGCAAAGTCTCTTAATTATAAAGTAGTATAATGAAACCAATATTCCTAGTAGGTTTTCCATCGGTAGGGAAGACTACCATTGGACGTGAGCTAGCAAAGCTGCTACAGCTCTCCTTTGTAGATACCGACCTCTATATTGAGCGGAAGTACCACTCCTCTGTGAGTGCTATGATTGGTTGCTGTGGCTTGGAGAAGTTTCGGAAGCGGGAAAAGGTGATCCTCATTGAGCTCTCTCAGCTTCAGGATGTAGTGATCGCTACAGGTGGTGGAATGGCCAGCCACGATGATAATATCGCTACCATGAAGCAGCGTGGCACTGTGGTCTACCTCAAAGCTTCCCCCCAGCTACTAGCCGAGTGGCTCTACCTCTATCGCGAGAGCCGACCAGCGGTGGCACACCTAGATAAAGAGGGGGTGAAGCAGTATGTCGAGGCGACCTTGCCCCTACGCGAACCCTTTTACTCTCAGGCCGATATCACTATTGAGGTGACGGCTGATGCGACCACTACCGAGGTAGCTGAACAGATCGTGCAACACCTTTCATTGTGATATGGAACAACCCTTTGAGATCAACTTTGAGTGGATAAAGTACTGGTTCGATAAATTCAATCAACAGTACTTCCAAGGCTCTTTGCCTCAGCCCGGCTTTACCATTAGCCCTACCCGACGACAGATGGGTGGTTTTTCTTACGCTGCAGAGAAGAGAGGTAGCACCACCATCTACACAGAGCAGCGGATACAGCTCACCAACTTCTACAAGCTCACGGAGCGAGAGTACCAAAATATCCTGCTCCACGAGATGGTCCACTACTATATCCATTTCCATCAGATCAAGGATACCTCCGCCCACGGCAAGGTCTTTAGAAGCCTGATAGATCAACTCAATAATGAGCACGGTTGGGAGGTCACTATCACCGAAAAAGCACCTATGGAGACCTATCCCACCTACGAAGCCTACGCCGTTCTCCTCCTCGAGAATAAAGAGAGAGGAGAGTACTACGCCACAGTGGTCAGTAAGAATTACCTTGGCAGGATCCAGCATCAGGTAGAGAAGGAGCCCAGCCTCATCCACCACGGTTGGTACGTCACCGAAGACCCCTACTTTGCCTCCTTTCCCAAAGTCCGAACCCTCCGCGGTCGCACCCTCCCCTACGATAAGTGGAAAGCCCTCAAAGATAGGCTCGCCCCCGACCACGTCCCCCTCCAATCCTAATCCCCAGATACAAAAAAGGCTCCACCGAAGTGGAGCCGTAATAACTTCGGCATATAGCCTTGTTATGAAAAGATTACTTTAGGGAATAATCTTCTACCGCAAATGTAGGTAATATATTTGAACCTTCCAAATATATTATCTACATTTGTTTATTATGTTTAACATTACAATATAGATACTATGATAACTTTAGGTCTGGATATCGGTGTCAGTAGTCTAGGTACAGCTATCGTCGACACTCAGAAGAATCAAATACTCCACACAGGAGTCTATGTATTCCCCGCAGGTAAAGAGGCTTTCGGCACCAATAAGGAGAAGCCAAAAAACGAGACGCGCAGGGTCGCAAGGCAAGGTCGCAGACAAAACTATAGGCGTCGTTTGCGTCGCTCTCAGTTGCTCAAGTTTCTCTATCAGCTCAGTGAGCTCAATAGCCCCGAAGGGGATCGCTATGTGCCACTTACTTTTGAGGAGATAGATGCTTGGCTCTCCTGGGATAAGGAGGGGAAGACGGCGGCACGTCAGTTCCCAGATAGTGATGCCTTCAGAGCTTGGATGGCGATGAACCCTTATGAGATTCGCTCAAGAGCGGTAGAGGGGAGCATCACGAGGGCCGAGTTTGGTCGTCTATTGTACCACATCATCCAGCGTCGTGGCTTCCAATCTTCACGCAAGATGAAGGCAGATGAGGGAGCGATGGCGAAAGGAAAAGATGACATCATCGGCTACACCCAAACCAAGTCGGAGATAGGAGAGCAGACCCTTGGGCAATATCTGTATCAGATAAGTGCTAAGGAGGGAGAGCCATTTACCCAACGCGAGGAGAAACCCAGAGGGAGGTATACTCTCCGCAGTATGTATGTGGAGGAGATGGAGCGTATTTGGGATCAGCAGGCTAAGCGACTTGGTCTAGAGGAACTAGAGATAGAGGGTACTCCCGTCAAGGAGCTCTTGATCGGTCAGATTAGCCACGATCTAGAGAGTGGAGAGCTACTGTACAAGTCCAATGATAGCGTCCTCTTTTGGCAACGCCCACTTCGTTCGCAGAAGCACTTAATCAATAAGTGTAGCCTTGAGAGTCGTAAGATGTACGACCCAGTGAAGCAACGCCACTATATCCAAGGTCCACGTGTCGCAGCAGTTTCTCACCCTACCAGTGAATTTCATAGGGCACTTCAGGTGCTGAGCAATGTGAGGGTAGAGGGGCGTACACTCTATGATATGGGATTATTCCAAACCTCCCTCGACTTCCTCTGCTCAAAAAACAGCAAGACTATCAAGGTGGCTGACCTGAAAAGGCACCTCAGCCTAGTATCCAAGCTCAATTATGATGATGACCAATCCCTCCCAGGGTGCCCTACCATCGCCAGCATCACCGACCTTTTTGAAAAGGGTGAATTGAGCTACCACTATGGCGAGACCGATACCATATATATAGATATCTGGCAGAAGCTACTCTTTTATGACGATGAGAGACTGCTTGAGAAGAACATCGCCGACTATGCCAAGGGCAGGGGGTTAAAGCTCAAAGCCGACTTTGCTAAGCGACTAGATGGTATCAATCTAGTTGATGATTACGGATCTATCTCCATTCATGCAATGGACAATATCATTCCATTCCTACTCCAAGGACGAAGCCACACAGAGGCGATATTCCTCGGTGGTGTGAAAAATGCATTT
Source organism: Porphyromonas sp. HMSC077F02 (assembly GCF_001815465.1). NCBI lineage: Bacteria > Pseudomonadati > Bacteroidota > Bacteroidia > Bacteroidales > Porphyromonadaceae > Porphyromonas > Porphyromonas sp. HMSC077F02. The sequence goes on from NZ_KV820630.1 coordinate 179,270, forward strand.
GGTCTGAGGTACTACTACTTCGAGAAAGAGGAGCAGATGTGGCAAGATCTCCTCCAGATCATTAATGAGCCAGCCTCAAAGGGTGAGAAGATCGACCGACTGATAGAGTTCCTAAGCAATCCCGACGAGCAGACCGGTTTGGACGAAAAGCGACTGCGGATGAAGCTCTACCATCCCACCCAGTCGGTGCAAAAGATAGAGATACAGAATCGGCTAGGGGAGGTGGATAATCTCCGTAATCCTATTGTGGAGCAAGCCCTTTGGGCGGTGCGGAGGCAGGTCAATGCTCTTATTGATCAGATGATTGAACAGACCGGCAACCCCAACTTCAGATTTGATCGCATCACCATAGAGCTCTCCCGTGACCTCAAGTCGTCTCTTGACCGACGCCTCAAGATACGCCAGGAGCAAGAGGCCAATCGGGCAGAAAATGAGGAGGCGGTGATAGAGCTAAGGGCACGAGGTGTGCGGGTCACTAGAGATAACATCCTTAAATACCGACTGCATAAGGAGCTCCAACAGCAAGATGGCATTGCCCGCTGCCCTTATACCGGCAAGAATATCAACCCCTCTTACCTCTACGATGGCAATAACTTCTTCCAGATAGAGCACATTATTCCTCGAAGCATTTCCCTAGATGATAGTTTCGGAAATAAGACCCTCTGCGAGTCCAACTTCAATAGAGAGAAGGGCAATATGACCCCTTACGAGTTTTACTCCGTCAACTCTAGCAAAACCCTCTGGGGTGCTGAGGATTGGGACGAGATCACACACCGCGTAAGGCGAGTGCTACCAGCCCGTAAAGCAAGTCGCTTTCTATCCAAACGGAGTGCCCAAGAGCAGCTAGAGGAACTACCGAGTAAGATGCTCAATGATACCGCTTATATGTCGGTAAAGGCGCGTGAATATCTCACCACCATTTGCGGTGATGTCCGTTCCGTTACAGGACATATCACTGCCGACCTCAGGCGGATGTGGCAACTTAATAAGATCCTAGGCGAGACCTATGAATGTGCCCCAGGTGCCGTGAACGAGGAGCTGATAGCAAGAGGCGATACCGATGTCTATGCCCTCCTAGATAGCGAGTCACAGGTGGTCAATCGTGTGGCGCCTAAGCTCAATCTCATCCCCAATCCCACAGCAGATGAGATCCGTATCCCCGTGGTAGTCAAGGGGACTAAGCTATACCGCGACGGCAAGGAGTACCCCAAGCCAGCCCATCTTGATCTCAGTGGAGTGACGGGCGAGGCCCTCATCGCTTACCACGCAGTAGGCGGTTCCCCACACTGCCAGCCCCTCTTTAACCCCAAGCCCTCTGCCAAGGATATGCTAGTGGTTCCAGCGACCATTAATAGCAAGAACCAATTGACTAGCGACTATATTGAGGCACTCCGAAAAGTCAAGAGGAGTAGTTATCCTACCGAGCCAGGAAAGTACTGGGTCACTCTTCAGCTTAAAGGCGAACCCATTTGGGAGCTACCTAGTAATAAAAAGAGAGTGGCAGCTAATGCGGTAAGAGTATCGGGCCGACTGAATGGCAACGCCTTCTGGAGCCCTCTCTTTGAGACCGAAGTAGATAGTAGTGTGGTCAATATGGAGGAGCACCGCAATCGCACCGCCTATCTCAATCTAGACTACGACACCGCAGTGTTCACCAAGATGCTTCGCCCTGCACCAGAGGTAGGTGAGGGAGAGTTACTACTCACAGGAGTTGCCAACCACGGTTCGCTCCTTCTGGATCAATGCGATGGCAAGACAATCGATGTACAGCATTTGAATCTCCAAGAGCAGACCAAGTATTATGTCTCCTTGCGGTACGGTGAGACCCTTTCTCCTGAAGAGCGGGTCACCATCTATCCACTTTACGCCAAGGCTCCCACACCAAGAGGTGGAGAAGTCCTGCTAGAGGGAAAGCTCTTCCTACTTGATAAGTCTCAAGGCCTTTACGCTTTGGAGCCGATTAAGAATAGAGATGATCATAGGCACCACGCTGTAGATGCCTTGGTGATTGCCTTGGCCAAGCAAAACTACGTCACGGAGCTTTCAACGTACAACCGGCAAGACGACTCCTACCGACAAGGAGAGGCTCTAAAGCCCCGCTTCGACCTACCGTGGGAGGGCTTTAGAGAAGAGGCAGAGCAATCTATCAATGATATCTTGGTGGTACATAAAAAGAATCGAGTGGATCCCCTCTCCAAGGTGACCCGTAAGATCACCAAGAATGGCAAGGTCTATACCTCCGAAGGTTACGCCGTAAGAGGTGCCCTACATAAGGCTACTATCTATGGCCAGAGAAAAGCACCTGGGCAGACAGAGATGGGCTACCACTATAGGAAGAGCATCACCGAAGTGACCAAGATGAGCCAACTGAATAAAGTGGTAGATGCGGCTATTAGGAAAGAGATGCTGCGGATACTCAAGGAGGAGTTGGGGCTAGACATAAGTAATCCAAAGCTTGTTTTCCCTAAGAATGCCTTTATCGATGAGGATGGCAAAACCAAAGTCTATCTTCCTAATCGTAATGGAGGAGAACCTGTCCCAGTCAAGAAGGTGAGATTATGTGATAAGTTTAATAATGTGGTAAGATTGAAAGAGGCCAATCAATATGTTGACCCACAAAATAATCACCACGTATTGATTTATGAAGCACTAGATGGCAGTCTTCAAGAGAGTGTCGTAACTATGTGGGATGTGGTTAATAGACGGAATAGAGGTGAGGAGATATTCCAGCTTCCACCCGATGGCAAGAGAATCCTTTTCAAGCTTATGCGTGATAGGATGTACTTGATCGGAATCACCAAAGAAGAGGTACTTCTCCACCTTTCTGACACCGCCTATCTCAGCAAGTACCTCTATAGAGTGCAGAAGTTATCATCAAAGGATTATTTCTTTAGAAAGGCTACTGCTAGTACCACTAATTATGATAGAGAGATGATCAGAGTGTCTTCACTGAGCTTCTTTGAACCCGAGAAGGATAATGTACACTCGGTGGAGATCAGTCTCACGGGTAAAGTAACATTGAAGGATGATTAAGCGGACCATCACTATATCTAGTCCTGTTCACCTCTTCTTGGAGAATCGTCAATTGGTGATGACCAATAAGGAGACGGAGGAGCGACAGACCCTACCTCTAGCTGAGGTAGGACTATTGATACTGGAGCATCCGAGGGTGACCACCACTCTCCGGATGCTCCAGTACTGTATGGAGGTTGGCTGTATAGTGGTAGTTTGTGATGAGTTTCATATCCCGAGTGGCTACCTCTCTCCACTCGAGGGGCACTCTACACAGGGTGAGCGAACTCGGGAGCAGGTGGCAGCATCTATCCCGACTAAAAAGAGCATCTGGAAGCAGTTGGTCAAGAGCAAGATCCTCAACCAAGCGGCCGTACTAAAGTCACGAGGGATAGAGGAGCATCAAAGGCTACTCAACCTTGCTGATGAGGTGCGGAGTGGTGACCCAGATAATAGAGAGGGGATCGCAGCACGTATCTACTGGAGTGCCCTCCTAGGGGAGGAGTTTATACGAGAGCGAGATGGAGTACCGCCCAACGCCCTATTCAATTACGCCTATGCCATCTTGCGTGCTTCGGTCACCCGATCCATCATCGCTTCGGGTCTCTCCCCAAAGCTAGGGGTGCAACACCAAAATAAGTACAACCCCTTTCCGCTCTCCGATGATGTGATGGAGCCCTACCGTCCCTTTGCCGACCTAGCGGTGATGGAGTTGGTGGATAGTGGAGAGCTCTCAATTACCAAGGAGAGTAGAGCTCATCTCCGCACTCTATTGGCACAAGATACACTCATCAGTAAGCTCAGGCGGCCACTACTCATCGCCATCTCTATCACCACCAGTTCCCTTGCTCGGGTCTACTCAGGTGGTGCCAAGACACTCGTATTACCTCGAATCCCATAACCAAGGAGTCTCACAATGAATGTTTCAAGAATAAGTGCGTACAAACTTATGTGGATTTTAGTCGCTTTTGATATCCCTGTTCTCACTAAGAAGCAACGAAAGCAGGCGGCAAAGTTTCGGAAGGAATTATTGGGAGAGGGATATATTATGCTACAGTTTTCGGTCTACATCAAGCCGATCCCATCGATGCAACACCGCCAGCCACTCATCAATAAATTGCGGAAATCACTTCCGGAAGAGGCGGATATTAAGGTGATTACCATTACCGACAAACAGTATGCTGAGATCATACACCTCTCGGGAACGAAGCAAAAGGAACCGAAGATACCGAAAATACGACAGCTATCACTCTTTGAGGAATTTTAGGTAGCTTTGAACTGAAAAAATAGACCCCTATTGGCTCTTTTCATCAAACATCGGCATTTTATCAGACGTCCTATGACCTCTAACCTATTGATATTTACAACTATATATCGCCGGCGTTGTGGATTGATTACTTTAGGGAATGAGATACAACTTCACGTAGTCTAGCCATTTGATTAATTGGTTGTGGATTGATTACTTTAGGGAATGA
>NZ_KV820630.1:183856-184143 GCF_001815465.1 Porphyromonas sp. HMSC077F02
GATTGATTACTTTAGGGAATGAGATACAACCGGTTAATGATGCTCAAATAGAAAAGATTGTTGTGGATTGATTACTTTAGGGAATGAGATACAACTATATGCTCTTGTATCATTTTCGATCTCAGTTGTGGATTGATTACTTTAGGGAATGAGATACAACCTTAACTTTATGAGTACACGTCCAGCCATCGTTGTGGATTGATTACTTTAGGGAATGAGATACAACTTTAACTTTATGAGTACTCGCCCAGCTATCGTTGTGGATTGATTACTTTAGGGAATGAGAT
>NZ_KV820630.1:184243-184530 GCF_001815465.1 Porphyromonas sp. HMSC077F02
TGGATTGATTACTTTAGGGAATGAGATACAACTGAACATACCATACAGCTAACACTTGACGGTTGTGGATTGATTACTTTAGGGAATGAGATACAACTGTTTTTCAATGGCAATTATATCGGGTTTGTTGTGGATTGATTACTTTAGGGAATGAGATACAACCAAGGTGAATGCAGGGGTGGACATCTGTAGTTGTGGATTGATTACTTTAGGGAATGAGATACAACTACCTGCGGTGCAGACATTTCAAGAATTAGTTGTGGATTGATTACTTTAGGGAATGAGAT
>NZ_KV820630.1:184630-184916 GCF_001815465.1 Porphyromonas sp. HMSC077F02
ATTGATTACTTTAGGGAATGAGATACAACTTCACTGCGTCGCATAGATTGACATTCATAGTTGTGGATTGATTACTTTAGGGAATGAGATACAACATCTTGGCACTTTGGAATTGACCTACGAGAGTTGTGGATTGATTACTTTAGGGAATGAGATACAACATTTCAACTGCAAAAGGTTGATTATCAGTGGTTGTGGATTGATTACTTTAGGGAATGAGATACAACGCTACGATTTCATCAAAGTACTGCTGCTTGTTGTGGATTGATTACTTTAGGGAATGAGA
>NZ_KV820630.1:185016-185371 GCF_001815465.1 Porphyromonas sp. HMSC077F02
TGGATTGATTACTTTAGGGAATGAGATACAACACGACCGATTTAATGAAACTCTAGAAAAGGGTTGTGGATTGATTACTTTAGGGAATGAGATACAACCTTCCTGCTCTTTACGTTTCACGAAGTTAGTTGTGGATTGATTACTTTAGGGAATGAGATACAACACCCAATGTTTGGTGTTAAACAGTCGCCTGTTGTGGATTGATTACTTTAGGGAATGAGATACAACTCTCATTGTAACCGAAGGTGTCTTTACGCTGTTGTGGATTGATTACTTTAGGGAATGAGATACAACACTTGTTAAAGAACTCAATTAACCTATCGGTTGTGGATTGATTACTTTAGGGAATGAGATA
>NZ_KV820630.1:185471-185760 GCF_001815465.1 Porphyromonas sp. HMSC077F02
GGATTGATTACTTTAGGGAATGAGATACAACCTTGAGAGGATACTCAAAAAAGCCAAAGAGTTGTGGATTGATTACTTTAGGGAATGAGATACAACTCCTTCACAGGCTTCTCTGCCTGCTTCACAGTTGTGGATTGATTACTTTAGGGAATGAGATACAACTACTTTCTCATCTTGTTTAATACCTAGCTGTTGTGGATTGATTACTTTAGGGAATGAGATACAACATTTGGCTATAACTTCAAGTATCGGTGTGAGTTGTGGATTGATTACTTTAGGGAATGAGATA
>NZ_KV820630.1:185860-186081 GCF_001815465.1 Porphyromonas sp. HMSC077F02
TGGATTGATTACTTTAGGGAATGAGATACAACGGTGGTGGGTGACTTCTATATGCAAAGAGGTTGTGGATTGATTACTTTAGGGAATGAGATACAACCTACTAGGTCGGTGAAGTTGTCACCGAGCAGTTGTGGATTGATTACTTTAGGGAATGAGATACAACGAAGAACTCAAGGCACAAAAGGCAGAGCAGTTGTGGATTGATTACTTTAGGGAATGAG
>NZ_KV820630.1:186181-186671 GCF_001815465.1 Porphyromonas sp. HMSC077F02
TGGATTGATTACTTTAGGGAATGAGATACAACGTTGTACTTTTTGTTAGTCGTTCAAGCTTTGTTGTGGATTGATTACTTTAGGGAATGAGATACAACTTACATCTGTAAGCGTATGAAGTGTCTACCGTTGTGGATTGATTACTTTAGGGAACGAAATACAATTCGATGAAGCAGCTCATTAAAGCGGTAGAGTTGTGGCATTGATCGTTTTTAGGCTGGAGGGGTGTCTACTTTTTCAGGAATGGGGGAGGATTGGTGTGCACTAAAATAGGAATGCTCGCCTACTCGCGTGATTTGGGGAGACCGTATCAAAGCATTATTCCGTATGCGTGCGGAATCCATTCCGCAGGGCTACGGAATCTATTCCGCACGCATGCGGAATATGAGGTTGATACAAGGAAAGATTGTGGAAGGTATTCCTGAAAAAGTAGACACATTATGTGACCTAGATAGGGGTTGTCCGACCCCTCAGCCGGGGTCGTAGGGGT
>NZ_KV820630.1:186771-190952 GCF_001815465.1 Porphyromonas sp. HMSC077F02
AAGCACCCGCGAGGGTGCCATTCAGCTAGCCCCCGCGTCGGAGGGGCGTTAGCCCCGAACGACCGGCGGGAAAAAGTATACAGTATCCGTAATCGACCCTTGTGGTCGCACTTGGATGGGGAGGTGCGACCACAAGGGTCGAGGAATTTGGGACAACTCGCAACCCGCCGGTCTTCGGCTCTACGAGCCTCGACCGGGGGCTATCTGAGTGGCACCCTGGCGGGTGCTCTATCATGGTGTCCGACTCGTCCGACTTGTCCGATTAGGTACCCCACCAAAACAAAAACCTTACCCATAGACGCTCTGGTGGGTGCTACAGCGTAACCCCCTGAAAGGCGGGAGGGGATAGGGAGGGTTTGGTATATTTTGGGTAAATTTGTGGTACTATTCGGAAGTATACACCTTATTATATAGAGAGCAGAGAGATGAAGAGAGTGACCTATTATCAAGGGAGTGATGGCTTGGTCTATGCAGTGCGGCACACGCAGCCGATTGAGGGTGCGGACGCGGCGGCTTTGTCGTGGTTATTTGGCGACGCAAAGGAGGTGCCTGTGGATACGCTTACTGGCTACTATGTGGGGCCTAGGGCGGAGATGGTGACCCCTTGGAGTACCACGGCGGTGGAGATTACTCAGAATATGGACTTAGGCTATCGCCTAGGGATTGACCGCATTGAGTTTTATACACCCGCCACTGCCGATACCCCTTTTGATAGGATGCTTCTTCGGAAGTATGAGGGGCTGGGCACCAACATCTTTAGAGGTGCCGATAGCCCTGAGCAGGTGATTGAGGTGCAGGATATCCGATCCTACAATGAGGCGGAGGGCTTGGCACTGAGTGAGGAGGAGGTGGCATATTTGGAGGAGGTGGCTAAGGAGCTAGGTAGGCCTTTGACCGATAGCGAGCTCTTTGGCTTTTCGCAGGTCAATTCGGAGCACTGCCGGCACAAGATCTTCGGGGGTACCTTTGTGATTGATGGCGAGGAGAAAGGGCGTTCGCTCTTCCAGATGATCAAGGAGACCTCCAAGGAGCACCCCAATAATCTGGTTTCGGCTTACAAGGATAATGTGGCTTTCAATAGCGGTCCGGAGGTGGAGATCTTTGCCCCTCGTGATGCGGCTGGTCCCGACTTTTTCCGTACCAAAAAGGTGAAGTCGGTGCTTTCGCTCAAGGCGGAGACGCACAACTTCCCTACCACTGTAGAGCCCTTCAATGGTGCGGCGACTGGCTCGGGTGGAGAGATTCGCGACCGCTTGGCAGGGGGTAAGGCGAGTTTGCCATTGGCAGGCACGGCGGTCTACATGACCCCTTACACTCGCGAGAGCCACAAGCGATGGGAGGAGGGTATCTCGGCCCGTCCTTGGCTCTATCAGACGCCTCAGGAGTTGCTCACCAAGGCGAGCAATGGGGCGAGTGACTTCGGTAATAAGTATGGTCAGCCTTTGATCACCGGTTCGGTGCTCACCTTTGAGCATCAGGAGGGTGAGGAGCTCTGGGGCTACGACAAGGTGATCATGCTGGCTGGTGGCGTGGGCTATGCTCAGGAGCGTGATGCTCTGAAGGGAGAGGCCTCGGCAGGTGATAAGATGGTGGTGATGGGGGGTGATAACTACCGTATCGGTATGGGCGGAGGAGCGGTCTCCTCGGTCAATACGGGTCAGTACGAAGATGCGATTGAACTGAATGCTATTCAGCGCTCCAACCCTGAGATGCAGAAGCGTGCTGCCAATGTGATTCGGGCGATGGCGGAGGGAGATATCAATCCGATTGTCTCGATCCACGACCATGGAGCTGGAGGTCACCTCAACTGTCTGAGTGAGTTGGTAGAGACGCAAGGGGGTAGAATCTACCTCGATAAGCTGCCTATCGGCGACCCTTCTCTTTCGGCTAAGGAGATCATCTCCAATGAGAGCCAGGAGCGTATGGGGCTACTGGTGAAGTCGGGCGATATTGAGGGGCTACGGCGTATTGCGGAGCGTGAGAAGGCACCATTTTATGTGGTGGGTGAGGCGACGGGCGATAAGGAGCTATCCTTTATTGCTGAGGATGGGTCGAAGCCTTTTGATCTGAAGCTGGAGCATCTCTTTGGTTCGGCTCCGAAGACGATTATGACCGATACCACACGCGAGCAAAGCTTTAGTGAGCCACGGGAGGAGGAGCTTTCGGCCGACCGCTTTGTGGAAAACCTCTACAATGTACTATCGCTAGAGGCGGTAGGCAATAAGGATTGGCTTACCAATAAGGTGGACCGCTCGGTAACGGGCAAGGTGGCTCGCCAACAGACTGCTGGACCACTGCAGCTACCGCTCTCCGACCTCGGTGCTGTGGCACTCGATTATGAGGGTAGGGCAGGTATTGCTACGTCGATTGGGCACGCACCTCAGGTAGCGCTGGTGAATGCTCCAGCCGGTTCGCGTGTAGCAATCGCGGAGGCACTGACCAATCTGATCGGTGCTCCACTCAAGGAGGGGCTGAAGTCGGTATCGCTCTCGGCCAACTGGATGTGGCCTTGCCGCAATGATGGTGAGAATGCTCGCCTTTATGCAGCTGTAGAGGCGGCGAGTGACTTTGCCAAGGCGATAGGGGTCAATATCCCTACTGGTAAGGATTCACTTTCAATGACGCAGAAGTATCCTGGTGGGCACAAGGTACTTTCGCCAGGGACGCTGATTGTCTCTGCCGCTGGTGAGGTGTCGGATGTGCAGAAGATTGTACCACAGGTGTGGAATGGCAAGGGGACGATTTACCAAGTGGATCTCTCCTTTATGCCTGGTTGCCTTGGTGGCTCTGCCCTTTATCAGACGCTCGGTAAGGTGGGGGTTGAGGTGCCAGATATTGCCAATCCCGACTATTTTGTGAAGGGCTTTAAGGCCATCCAAGGGGCTATGGCACACGGACTGGTGCAGGCGGTGCACGATATCTCGGCGGGTGGTGTGATTACCGCTCTGGTGGAGATGATGCTGGGCAATGCTCGTGGTGGTCTGAAGGTGGAGGCACCGAATAGACCAATAGCAAAGGCACTCTTCGCGGAGAACCCTGGTCTATTGCTCTTTACTACTCAGTCGGAGGCGTTGGAGCAATTCCTTGATGGCGAGGGAGTATGCTACTTGCCAGTGGCAACGACTACCGAGATGCCTACGCTGGTGATTAAGAGTCAGGACCTTGACGTGGAGCTAGGTATGCAGGATCTGCTTGACCGCTGGAGTGTGGCCACCGATGCTTTGGAGAAGCATCAGACCACTCCTGAGAATGCAGCACTTAGGGCAAAGAACCGTGGTCGCCAACCTCTGAAGTATCACTTTGCGGAGGGGCTCTCATTTGTCCGTCCAAAGCGTGAGGAGAAGCGGAGTGGGGTGACAGCTGCCATTATCCGTGATAAGGGAACGAATGGCGAGCGTGAGATGGCTTATGCCCTCTATCTCGCTGGTTTTGATGTGAAGGATGTGCACATGACCGACCTGATGAGTGGGCGTGAGACGCTGGAGGAGGTGCAATTGATCGTCTTTTGCGGTGGATTCTCTCACTCCGATGTATTGGGCAGTGCCAAGGGTTGGGCGGCTGGCTTTAAGTACAATGCCAAGGCACGCCAAGCACTCGACCGATTCTATGCCCGTAAGGATACGCTTTCGCTCGGTATCTGCAATGGTTGTCAGCTGATGGCGGAGCTCGGGCTACTCTATCCAGAACACGAGGAGAAGCACCGTATGGCACACAATGCTTCGGGTAAGTTTGAGAGTGCCTTTGTGTCGCTTACGATCCCAGAGAATAACTCGGTATTCCTCCACTCGCTGGCGGGTACCACTACCGGTTGCTGGGTGGCACACGGCGAGGGTCGCTTCGACCTGCCTTACGACCTATCAAAGTACCATATCGCAGCTCAGTATGCTTATGAGGAGTATCCTGCCAATCCTAATGGGTCTCCAGCCGGCATCGCTGCACTCACGAGTGCCGATGGCCGTCACTTGGCGATGATGCCACACCCCGAGCGGAGCATCTTCCCATGGCAGTGCGGCTACTACCCCGAGGAGCGTTCGGACGAAGTGACCCCATGGTTCACCATGTTCACCAACGCCTACCGCTGGCTCACCAAGTAGAGCTTACTAGACATTAATATATATAGGCCGTGTGGATCCCCGCACGGCCTATATTTTTTGGGTATGACGGGCATGTCATGCATCTGT
>NZ_KV820631.1:0-2077 GCF_001815465.1 Porphyromonas sp. HMSC077F02
AATCGCCTGATACCCAATGCTCATCACTAATATGTTCCACGACTTCAAAACCTTCATTTTAACCATTAAAGGGGGTACTTCAAGTCGTTTTTAACTCAAATTAACGCGCTTTTCTGCATTATAGGGTATGTTCCACGGCTGTTTTTGCCCTACTTTTCACCCTAACTCCGCCCTAACTCCGCCCTAACTCCTGTACTTTTCGTTTTTAAGTGGTCCGTCTCAGCTCGCCTATTTAAATCCATTTATATACCTCTTTAATCGCCTTTAATTCCAATATCCACCCAATTAATCACCACCCATCCTTTCCCTCAATAAAGCCCTCAAACAACGCACATACAGCCCCTTTCACATCCAAATCATCCAACCAATACAAAACAAATAAGGACCCACAGAAGTGAGCCCTTATAGAACCAAATAACCTTCAATCCCCGCCCAAAAAATTAAAGCAGAATTAAACCAAAATTAAAGCAAATGTACTTTTCGTTTTCAATCGCCCAAAATACCCAACACCCTCCAATACCTCTCTACAAGCCACCTTTCCACCTCTTCACTAATTCTCCATTTTGTACCTTTCGTTTTCATTGCTGTCCGGAGAATTCGGAAATGGGTATAACTAGGGGGCTCAATCGCTGATTTTATGCGGTTGAGCCTCATTATTTTGAATTCCAAGCCCCCTCAGTCAAAAAGAGTTGCCATTTTGGGTGGTTCCGAGGCATCTTTCAGACTCTTTTCCCAGTCTTTTTCGGGATGATTAAAGAGACTATAGAAGTTGACGTAATACATTAAAGTTATTCTCACCATTGTAGAAAGACCTGAGAAACTCTAGGAACGATCCAATTGGTGTTTCATCACCATCAATAACAGATTGGCTATCAAAGTCACCCAAACTTGGATCTTGATAGCATTGGCACTCTCACCGTAGAAGTATCTTAGGGGAAAGTTCTGTTTCAATTGCTTGAAGAGCAACTCTATAGCCCATCTCTCTTGATAGATCTTGATGATTTCATCAGGATCTGACGTCAAATCATTAGTCAGTAGAGAAATGAGCCGGTGTTTCTGTATGTCAGCGTACGTGATGATACGAGCTCGATGCTTAATCGCCTCTCCTTTCTGTAACTCCTTTCTGAAGGTCACTTGTTGCACACGAACCTCCATTCCCTCGTGTTCCGTTTGATAAATAGTGTCCTTCTCCACCTTGTACACCAAGTTCTTCTTCATCTTAGTGACGTAGATAACCCCTCTCTGCGTCATCTCCTCAAACTTGGCATAGTTGATATAAGCACGATCCATTGCAATGATATCACCCTTAGACAGATGTGATGGTATGAGCATAAAGGAGTCATGAGTGGCTGCTGATGTGAAGCGGACATCGGCGGGAACACCTTCATTTGCATGGATAACGGTGTGTACTTTCACTCCGCCTTTCTTCTTCCCAATCTTGGGATGTCTTCCAACGCCTTTGAAAACGAGGTTGGAGAAGAGAGTTATTGTGGTAGAATCAATAATTTTAAGTCGATTAAACCATTTAGGCATATTTCCCCCTCTACGCTGCCGGCTGTCCGATGAAAGAAGATGATGATATCTAGCGTATAAGCCCCTATAGATGGCACCAAAAACCTCCTCCGAACGTCTTCTGTTTGCGTCTGAAAGAGTACTCTTACATGCGATATTTGCAATCCCCAAATGGGTGAGTTTTCTTGCTTCTGCTTGCATGGAGACAGTGATCTCGCGTAGTGAGTCAAATCGATTAAGGATGGCATAGAGCATCACAACGAGGTGTGTCCATGCATCAAAACTCTTAATGTAACGTTCGCCTCCAAGTTCCCTGCTAATTCGAAGAACTCCTGACTTATCAATATTCTTTGTGATCTGAGAATATAGCGGCTGTCCGATAAAATGTGTACTTTTACTCATGGTTAAATGTAAATAGAATGTCAATGCAAATTTAACCACAAAGGGCTGACTCCACAAGTTGGAATCAGCCCTTATCTTTTGCCATCAAAAAAACTTCCCCGGACAGCAATGTTTCGTTTTATACCCCTTACATCGGAACATACATTCTTGATTAACGTTACGA
>NZ_KV820632.1:0-3498 GCF_001815465.1 Porphyromonas sp. HMSC077F02
GTCACCCCATCACGCAGAATATCGGATGAGGCTTTTTTTTATATCTAGTAGCGGGGTGCTGCTTTGAGAATGTTGCACGAAGCTTCACTCTCTAGTTCGGAGAGCAAAAGTTTAGTTGCAACTAAGCATTTGCTTTGTTGCATCTCGGTTTGCTTAGTTGCAACTCGCCGATCGCTTAGTTGCAACTCGCCGATCGCTTAGTTGCAACTCCGTTTTCGATTTTATATGGTGTTGATTATCAGTTTGTTATAAATAGGTTTTTGAGCCACTACTTTCTCCTATTTTATAAAGTCATTAACTTATAAATATACACCTAATGCGTAACCCCTGACACAAAAGTGTGGAAATTCAAAGGAACTCAAAGAATTACACTTTTGTGTAGTGTGTAATTGAATACAATTCGTCACCTTTGCATTAGAAGAGAATGTTGCACGAAGTACCTTTCTCCATATTTGATTCAAATGTGCTGAGACTTTGGATGAAGGATGAGATGCAAGGCGCTGAGGGTGAGGGCAAGGTGCCGTAAGGCACCAAGGCCCAACTAGGGCGCTGGGAGCGTACTCACGTACGTGACAGAGCCCGAATCCCGAAATCCACGCAGCAGATCGCCTTCGTGCAATAGTCTCTAGAAATTAATACTCAAGCAATAATATTTAGTATGGTTTGGAGGAGTACATACAAGAACTACCGTCTAAAATATTATTCAAATGAATATGGCTTACTAGGAAAGCCCAATAATTGCAGAAGGGATAAAGTAGAGTCTTTAGACTAGGAGATTGTTATTTTAGCATTAGTTAGAAAGTTATGAAACGTATTCTCATATTATTATTTCAAATTTGCTCATGTGTTTTATACTCTTACTCACAGACAGTCAGTGGAAGAGTGATTGACTCTACAACAAATGAAGCAATTCCATTCGCTACAATATCTATTCATCGAACTGATAGTACTGTTATTGATGGAGTTATAGGAAATGAACAGGGGCTTTTTAGTCTGAATGTGGATAGTAGGTGCGATGATGTGCTTTGGCTAAGGGTTAGTTCCATTGGCTATAAAACATATTACGATAAGTTAGACTCTCTTTTTGTTATTGTCAAGCTCAATCCAGACACACAGTTTCTTGATGAAGTTGTTATCCGAGCAAAACATCCAGCCGTTAAAATCAATAGCTCTGGAAGCATTGAAAGCTTAGTATCAGGAACGCCTTTGGAAAATTACACTGATATTGGGAAGCTCCTTCAGGCATTACCTGGAATTATCAATATGGGTGGAGCAATTAAAACCCTAAATGGGTCTTCTCCAATATTCTACATTAACAATCGTAAGGTGTTATCTATGTCAGAGATTTCATCCTTAGATGTAAAGACAATCAAGAAGATAGAAGTGAATAATAATCCCGGAATTGAATTCGGGAGCGAGGTCGGTGCAATTATTAGAATCACAACCATTAGACCGAATCAAGGGTTGAGTCTTAGTCTTAGTAGTGCGATAGAAAAAAGTAGAGTTTGGTCACATAGTGAAAATCTCAGTGGTAGTTACTCTATAAATAATCTTACACTCTATGGGTCTGCTAATTATGATGGGTTTCAGAAAAAGAGTATTCAGGACATACAATTCAGGATGTCAAATAACGCTTTTGAGGTAGATAATCATCTGATATCGTATCCAAGCAATACACAAATGATTAATTATTCGTTTGGTGTAGACTTTATTCCATCCTTAACCCACACTCTAAATATTGCATGGGATGGGTATAAGACCCATCTATCAGAGACAGGGATGTCAAGTAGCAAAGTGCTGGAAGGAAGCAATAACAAAATAGAATTTGATAGCAAAACCACTCTTACAGACATTAGTAATTATAATCACATTGTCGCTTTTTATAAGTTTGTAAATGATAATAAAGTGACTCTTTCCCTAACGGGAGATTATGCTGTATCAAATGCAAATAGAAACCAGATCACGAAAGAAGAGCTGGGTAACTTAGAGAATCAATTAGAAAACGACAATGGCAGTCACAACCAATTAGCCTCCTTAATGGCTGATGTAACGACACCTATCAATGAGAAAATAACACTTAAGATCGGAGGTCAATACGATTACCTCCAAAATAGGAATGTCCTCTCCAATAATACACATAGCACTATGGAAGAAAAGAGGGATTCCCAGTCAAAAGAAAGTATTTTTGCTCTTTATGCAGGAATGATGTTTCATCTCGGAAAACTCAATGGCAATATAGGACTGCGATATGAAAAAGGAAATTATCTATTCCAAGCAAAAGAAAGGAGAGAGGATTTTTCTTCAAATCAATTGTTACCATATTTCTCTGTAGCTTTCCCTATAAAGAATACATCGCATTCTCTAAGCTATAGGTATAGTACGATTCGACCTTCTCTAGGATTGCTAGGTAATTATTCATATTACCTCAATCGATATAATATCCAAGAGGGTAATCCCAGTCTCCGTCCACGATTGACCCATAGTTTTGACTACTCCTTAATATGGCGATCATTATATTTTTCGGCAAACTACCAGTACATTCAAGACCCTATTCTCCCTCTGTCTCAGGTGGTATGGAATGAAGATCATAGAACTGTTAGGAGTTCATGGTATAATCTAAAAAAGCAACATAATCTCACCCTCTTATTAAATTATAATACAGTTGTTGGCTGGTACCGACCTTCCTTGACGTTGGCATATATGTTTAATGTCAACTATTTAGAATTGGAGCCACAAAAAGAGGAGTGCTTATTTAGACCACTCCCTTTCGTTAATTTACAGAATACCTTTTCTTTCCCTTCAATAGATATAAAGTTCAATTATCAGTTTACGGGCAAAGGATATTCAAGAATTTTCCTCATTCAGCCTCAGCATATCTTAAATCTGTCATTACAAAAGACTTTCTATGAAAATCGTTTGACTATCACTTTTTATTGGAATGACATTTTGAGACAAGCTGTTGACAAATATTCAACGAGTTATCAAGGTCTTATCTTTACTCAAAATGAAGATCAAGATAGAAGCAGATTTGGAGTGAAAATTAATTATCGCTTAAAAACGACAAAAAAGCAACAAATACAGAGTACAGAGCAGCTACAACGATTGTAATTGATGACACAAGATGTGAAATGTGTTCATCAAAAGATGCGATGGACTGTGAACCAACATGCATGGCTATGGTGGTCAGGCACTATGGTAGCAGTCCTTACCCCGCCATCTTTTGAGGAAACACTTTGGCAAATTGAGCGATATCCATTTGGTTATATCTTTTATGTAAGTTATCTTTGCTGTACTAAAGGAGACTGCTAAGACGCGTGCACCGATTTTAGGTGCATTCAACGGCTTAGCGGTCTTTCTTTTTACAATCACCTCTCCAGAGAATGTTGCACGAAGGATGAGATGCAAGGCGCTGAGGATGAGACCGAAGGGAGCTTACTTGCGTATGTGACCTAGGCCGTATTCCAAAAGCAACGCCGCAGATCGCCTTCGTGCAACAGT
>NZ_KV820632.1:3598-16919 GCF_001815465.1 Porphyromonas sp. HMSC077F02
CAACGCCGCAGATCGCCTTCGTGCAACAGTCTCAAGTCTTAAAGTTTTAGTACATTGCACGGCGATACTCAAGTAGTATCGTCTGGAGAAATTATTATTCGCAATTTGAGGGCATATAGCCTGACAGATATTTATTATTTAGATATAAGAAACATGAGACAATCTACTTTTCCCTTATCCCTACTATTGGCCATTGTATTGGCATCATCATTTACCCTATTTGCACAAGAAACCAACCAAAAGAATGGGCAAAGACCTTTGGTCATCTTAGGGCGTGAGGCGGAGCGTTGTGAGACGCTTTTAGAACAGCTACGTGCTGCGACTGATGCTGTTGACTTTCAATCCTTACCAGTGATTGAAACCGAAGCCGAGGACTTTGTCATCCCCTCTGTTGGAGATAGGAAACCAGTATTCCTATTTACCTCTCCTCGGGGAGTAGAGTATTTCTTTGCTAAGCAGTCCTTGCCCAAAGATGCCTTTGTAGTGGCTCTTGGTATAGGAACTCAGCGGACAATAGAGGCTCATGGCGCCGAGTGCCACCTAGTAAGTAGTATAGAGACCACTAAGGGAATGGCTGAGGAGCTAGCTAATTATTTTGGAAGCTTAGATAGACCCATCACTGACTTTCACTTTATCCAGCCCACCTGTGACATCGCAGGTCGAGGAATTCAGAAGCGTCTTGAATCCTTAGGAGCCATCTTTACACGCGTGGAGAGCTATCGTGTGATTCCTCACCCCCAGCTTAGAGAGGAGCTCTCTCAGTTAACTGAGGCTCCCCGATTGGTCCTATTCTACAGTCCAAGCGGGGTACGTGCTTGGAAAGAGTCCTCAGAGTTGCTACCTGCTGCAGCAAGCATAGGTCCTGTCACCTCTAAAGTACTCAAGGAAAATGGGTTTGAGGTGATCTGCGAGTCGCCCACACCTCACGAGGAGGATTTAGTCGCTACGGTATTGCGTGCCTTGTCTCTCATCTCTGCTAACAGAGGCTACAATTGATTAATTAGTGCTTAAGATATATAAGAGAATAATTAGTCAAAAAGATGCACCGGCTAACTTGGGTTTAGTGCTATAAGTTAGTCGGTGCTTATTTTGCTTTTAAAAGATATAATTACAAATTTAGAAGCTTTTTCTTTTGTGCGTTGAATTCTTCTTCTGTAAGAATGCCATCAGATTTCAATTGAGCAAGTTTAGCAAGCTCTTCAGCCACTCCAGAGTGAATATTGACAGGTTTTTGTTCTACTTGCAGCATAGCTGATATCTCTTTTTGTTTGGCCTTGTCAATGATAACAGATAGTATATCTCTTGCACTATTTGCATTTTGCAGGTACCTCTTATACATCGTACTATCTGCTGATTCCTTTGTCTTTAGCACCCGCTTAGAATCATTGAAATCTAATACATAACTGGTTCTTTGTGTGTTACGAAGAAGGATTTTAACTTGCATTGTCTTAATCTCCATTGTTTTCTTTGAAGAGCCAGATAGTCCTCCAACAACAGTTCCTGCGCCACCCATTAGCATGCCACCAACAGCTGCTCCGCCAACAGTGCGCATTGCTGACTTGGAATATAGCTCAGCACCATTCTCTTCATAACTCACTTCGATGATGTCTGAATAGCAGAACTTTTCAAAATATGACGGAGTTACTATAACTAAAACATTGAAGAAGTCATCAGCAATGAAAAGGTAATTTCCAATTCCATTATCACTTACGTAGGACTTATTGCCTATTTTATTTGGAAGAATCTTGCTATCTACATAATTGCTTATGGATGAAACCTTGCCTTTTCTAACAATTGCTAGCAAACCGTGACTTTCATCTATAAGAGTATAAATAGGTGCTTTAGTGAGATTTGGGCTAGTGGATATGGTTATTAGATTGCTTGCAATCTTCGGTTCAATACTACTTTTTACTTCTATATCTTTATTATTATCTTTACTTGCTACGTCAGTAATACAAATGACAGGAGTCATATCTTCATAGGATCCAGTAAGCAATTTACGATTTTTTTTATCATAAATGCAGAAATATGGATCTCTTTGGCGACAAAGCTCTTTACTTCCAAATTCAAAATCATTAATAAATTGCTTGTTAATTCCCTCCGTCATAACTCGCATTATCATGACTTGTTTTTTTGAAGCGTCGAAATAGAATTTGCAGCGATCATTGCCAAAACTAACAGAACGATCAAAATCGCTATTTTCCATCTCATCTTTTTCTATCATTTTAAGTCGCTTTTTCTTGTTCTTTGACTTTATAGCAAAGCTAATTGTGCCACCAACTATTGCACA
The DNA here is from genome assembly GCF_001815465.1 of Porphyromonas sp. HMSC077F02. NCBI lineage: Bacteria > Pseudomonadati > Bacteroidota > Bacteroidia > Bacteroidales > Porphyromonadaceae > Porphyromonas > Porphyromonas sp. HMSC077F02. The sequence goes on from NZ_KV820632.1 coordinate 5,889, forward strand.
TATAAAAATGCCACCAAAAATCCAAAGAAGAACCATGATATCGTCTCCTTCAAAAGAGCCACCTGCAAGTATTGCGAATATAAGCAACACGCAAAAAGATAGAATGAATTTAATTTTCATAAGCTGTTATATATGATGAACTTTAGTGATAAAAACATGAATATAGCACCTGTATAGCATAATAAATCTAGTGGGTCATAAACCCCTGGGACTAAATTAAACGCTTGTAAGATCTCGGAACATATTGCAATAATAGGCAATATCCAAAGAAAAAAACAATAAGAAAATGTATTCTCTTTATTCCATATCGTATCAGTCAAGAGCATGTACGAAAGCAACCACAATCCATTAGGCAAACAGTTTTTTACCCAATCCAATACATGGTACCCTTTTCCTATGCTCCTTATATAATTGATTGGATTTGTTATACCAAGCTTATCAAAACAAGTAAACATAAGCAGAGATTGTGGCCTAAAGATTATATAGATTATACAGCCTACCCCTAGTAATACAAATGAAAGTAATGCGCGAAAGAATCTTGAGGTCAAGAAGTTCATGGGTACATTGCGGTCTTTCATTTTTGGAGTGAGCTTCAACTTAGCAGCAAATTCTAATAGGTCAATATCTTTTTCTGTTAATGTTTCTTTTATTACGTTCATATAGTCACTAAGACATAATATGCTTTCCGCAAACCTACATATTTTTTTACAATGAACAAGGACTTGTTTCTCTATTCTTCTCTTGAAACTTATAATTTAATAAGGCTATGTTTTTAGGAGTTATACACCTATGCCGTTGTGTGTTCTTTGCTCATTATTATACTAAAAATAGCACTAAACTTGTCAAATGAAAAAGGCGAGAAGTCGATTGACTTCTCGCCTTTGCTGTCGCGCAGGGACTCGAACCCCGAATTAAAGGACCAGAATCTTTTGTGTTACCATTACACCACGCGACAGTGTCAGTGGTATCTCTACCCTTTCGATGGCAAAGATACCACAAAAATATTAATTAGCCAATGATTGATTTATGAATTTCATCTCATTGTCTACGAAATCAAGTTGTATCGCCTTATCCTTTCGGATTTTCTCCTCTAAGACTGCAATAGATAGCGGGTTCATCACCTCTTTTTGGATCACTCTCTTTACTGGTCGAGCACCATATTGTGGGTCAAAACCAAGCTCCGCAATGTGCTCTACCGCCCTATCGGTATAGGTGAGCGTGATGCCATTATCGGCAAGTGACGTAATCACCCTATCCAGCTGTATACGTACCACCTCGGCTATCTGCTCCTTATTCAATGGGTGGAATACAATGGTCTCATCAATACGATTGAGAAACTCTGGCCTTATTCGCTCCTTTAGGAGTGACAATACCTGTTTCTCCGTCGTCTCTTCTATTTCGTGGGCATTATCTGCGGTCAACTTCTCAAAGTTGTGCTGGATAATATCCGAACCCATATTAGAGGTCATGATGATGATGGTATTCTTAAAGTTGACGGTGCGACCTTTATTGTCCGTAAGTCGTCCATCGTCAAGCACCTGCAATAGCACATTGAAGACATCGGGGTGAGCCTTTTCAATCTCATCAAAAAGCACGACTGAGTAGGGTTTACGCCTAATCGCTTCGGTGAGCTGTCCACCCTCTTCATAGCCTACGTATCCTGGAGGTGCTCCTACCAGACGTGAGGCGGAGTGCTTCTCTTGGTACTCACTCATATCAATACGCGTCATCATATCCTGATCATCGAATAGAAACTCTGCCAGTGCCCTTGCTACCTCCGTTTTACCTACACCTGTGGTACCGAGGAATAGGAAAGAACCGATAGGCTTCTGTGCATCTTGCAATCCTGCACGGCTTCGCCTTACCGCATTAGCAATTGCTTCAATCGCTTCATCCTGTCCTACTACTCTCTTGTGCATCTCCTCCTCTAGGTGTAGTAGCTTGGTACGCTCCGAAGTCATCATCTTGGAGACCGGGATATTGGTCCACTTAGAGACTACCTCTGCGATATCCTCAGCATCAACGACCTCCTTGATGAGGGCTGAATCGCCTTGAATCTCGTGGAGTTTTTGCTCCGCTGTATCAATACCCTTTTGGAGCTCCTGAATCTCACCATATCTGATCATCGCTACACGCTCGTAATTTCCATCACGCTCAGCTTGCTCAGCCTCGAATTTGAGGTCCTCTATCTTCGCTTTATTCTGCTGGATAGTTTCCATTTGGTTCTTTTCACGCTCCCACTTACTGGTAAGGGTCGATTGCTCCTCCCTGAGAGTGGCTATCTCCTTATCAAGTTGCGACACCTTATCGGTATTGCCCTCCATCTTGATCGCCTCGCGCTCAATCTCTAGTTGTTTGATCTTACGAAGGCACTCATCGAGCTCCTCGGGGAGTGAATCCACTTGCATCCTTAGTCGAGCTGCTGCTTCATCCATAAGGTCAATTGCCTTATCGGGTAAGAATCGATCCGTAATGTATCTACTAGATAGTCTCACAGCTGCGATGATGGCGTCGTCGAGGATACGCACTTTGTGGTGATTTTCGTACCTTTCCTTTAGTCCACGCAATATGCTGATGGTAGAGAGCTCATCTGGTTCGTCCACAGTGACTATCTGGAAACGTCGCTCTAGTGCCTTATCCTTTTCAAAATACTTACGATATTCATCAAGAGTGGTTGCACCGATCGTGCGGATCTCACCTCTCGACAATGCAGGCTTCAGGATATTGGCAGCATCCATAGCTCCTTCACCGCCACCGGCACCTACTAGTGTGTGGATCTCATCGATGAATAAGATCACCTCGCCCTCCGACTTTTTAACTTCATTCACGACGCTCTTCAAGCGCTCCTCAAACTCACCCTTGTACTTAGCTCCTGCCACCAGAGCACCCATATCGAGCGAAAATATCTGCTTGCTCTTAAGGTTCTCTGGTACATCACCACGCACGATACGCCTTGCCAACCCTTCGGCAATAGCGGTCTTTCCTACTCCTGGTTCACCTATTAGGATAGGATTATTTTTAGTTCGCCTACTCAATATCTGCAACACACGGCGGATCTCATCATCACGCCCTATAACTGGGTCAAGCTTGCCACTCCTCGCTTGTTCGCAAAGGTTGATGGCATACTGACCAAGTGCGTCGTAGGTATTGTCGGCACTAGGGTTATCTGCTTTTGCTCCGTTTCTTATATTCATAATGCTTTCCTTTAATCTCTTTTCATTTACCCCACTAGCTTTTAGTAATCGGCTAGCGGTATCCTCTTCTTGTAATAGTGCCAAAAGTAGGTGCTCTATAGCGACAAACTTATCGCCCATCTCACCAGATATCTTTTCAGCACTCTGTAGTAGTTTGACGGTATCGTTAGATAGATAGGGCTCGCCCCCTTCCACGCGTGGAAGCTTTTTCACGGCTTCCTCCGTAGAGGCACGCAACTGGCGTATATCACCACCAGCTTCGGGGATGCTCTTCTCTATCAAATGACCACCGCCATTGAGCAGTGCCTGTAGTAGGTGTAGTGGCTCAATCGCCTGCTGTCCTAACTCTTTGGCACTTTGTATTGTCGCTTGAATTATCTCTTGCGATTTAATTGTATATTTTTCCCAATTCATATATTCTTATGCTATTTGTTATCGTTTTTACATATAGTATTATACAAAATGCCAGCCAATGGTGGCTGGTGGACAATTTGTAATAGAGCTATGATACTATTGTCTGTAGGCTGTGACAAAAAAGAGAGTGGTAGGTCAATTCCTACCACTCTCGCTCAAAATTTGTCAGAGATGTAAGTCAGTATATCGTTACCAAATGACAATCTCATCGGTAAATAAGAACTTATCTTTGATAGGCAAGTGGTACTCTATCTTGAGGTAGCGTGCTGTGGTATTAGGGGTAAATCTAAAGGTCTCAAAGCGCAGGCGAGTATCTTTTGGGTCGGTCTGTGACATAACCCTATCCACCACTTCGTACTGCTTGCCATCCATAGAGGTAGAGAGCTCTACCCACTCTGGCATGTGTACCCATGGGTCAATATCGTGCATACACTTAGTGCTGACGGAATTAATCTCGGTTGGCTCGCCAAGGTCAATGACACCTATGGTACTCTGAGAAGCAACATTGCCGAGCCATCTGCCATCCATATAGGTGATACTGCCACGAAGTCCATCGAGTAGGGCGGTCTCTACACCACCCGCGGGATAGCCACCGCCGAGTGGGGTAAGCCATTTCACTGTGTGCCCAATACCCTTATGGTAGTCAAATCGCTGTGTTGTAGGCTTGCCAAGTAGCTTGCCATCTCTGAACACGCCTGCAACCAGTGTGGCACTATCACGGAGTGTGATGGTCTCACCTTCTGTGTAAGTAGGGTCTTCAGTAGTAGGTACTTGACCATCCGTCCGGTAGTGAATCTCGTAGGGATATAGCTCCGTAGTCATCTGCACCTCAAAGGCTCTCTTGTCATAGTCTATGGTATGTGAGATATTGAGGTAGGTAGAGAGTGGGTAGCTATTAATTCCTCTCTTTATTAGTTGAGGAACTTGGGTGTTGACCCTTTTTCGGAAGCTATCCCAGCTCTTGTACTCAGGATCTGTCCACGCCACCTCCGAGAGTGCTAGTATTCTAGGGAATAGCATATAGGCAGCATGGCTCTCATCCATCACATACTCGGTCCAAAGATTGGCTTGCACTCCATATATATAGGACTGCTCTTCTGGCGTCAGCTCCTTGGGGAGTGGGTCGTAGCTATATACCTTCTCCAATGGGAGATATCCACCAATCTGCTTCTTCTCTGATTGCGTTGGGTCTTCCTGATAGTAATCTAGATAGAGATGTGAATTGGGGGTCATAATCACTTTGTGCTTTGCTTTGGCTGCCTCGATGCCACCTGCTTCACCTCTCCAGCTCATCACAGTGGCATTAGGTGCCAAGCCACCTTCTAGAATTTCATCCCAGCCAATGATCTGCCGACCATTGTCATTTAGATACTCTTCCATGGCATGTATCATATGGCTTTGGAGCTGGTCAATATGCTTATAGCCCATCTCACGCATCAGCTTCTTGCAACGGCTACAAGTGCCCCATGCTTGTTTGCCTGCTTCGTCACCACCCATATGGATGTACTCGGAGGGGAATATATCCATGATCTCACTCAGAACTACTTCCAAGAAGGTGTAGCTCTCCTCATTACCTATGCAGAAGTCGCTCTCGTAGGGTAGAGCTTTACCACTACAACTAAGCTGTGGAAAAGCAGCAAGTACCTCTTCGCTGTGTCCAGGGATCTCGATTTCAGGGATCACTGTGATGCCACGCTCCGCTGCGTAAGCTACAATCTCCTTCGCCTCCTCTTGAGTATAGTAGCCACCATAGGCTCCAGGGGTATCCTTACTGCAGTAGCGACGATCCTTTTCGATCCACCACTTCTGCCAATCACTCTCGGTGCGATATGCGGTCTTCTCGGTAAGTTCGGGGTGATTCTTAATCTCTATTCTCCAACCGCCGGCATCTACAAGGTGCCAGTGAAAGTGATTGAATTTGTAGTATTGCATCTCATCAAGTAGTTGCTTGATGAAGTCTATACTCATATAATGGCGGCTGACATCAAGCATCACACCTCGGTAGTCCAATCGAGGAGCGTCTTGGATTTCCACCTCGGCAATTCCCTCATCTGTCACTAGCTGTCGGAGCGTTTGGATGGCATAGCCTACCGCCTCAGGGCTCCCTGCTGTAATGGTAACGCCATAGGTGAAGTTGCTCTCCAAGCGATAGGTGTTGCCCTCTAGTTGGTTGTCTATTGAAATAGCAACCGATGCCCCCTCATCATTGATGGTTAAGGCTAGGGTGGGGAGACCATGCTCTTGAAGTGTTGCATTGAGTTGCTCAGCTAGTAAGTCCCTATTTTCCACCTCCTTAGGTATGGATAGGGTGTTATGGTTGCCAAATGTGTAAGCTTTATTGCTGAGCCACTCTATCTGGTTGGGTAGGGGGATCAGAGCTGGTTGCTCTTCTAGCTCGTGGGTTGTCGCTTGATTACAAGCGGTGAAGCTCAGAAGAGACATCAATAGTCCAAGGTAAAGGAACCTAAAGGGTGTATTCATCTTTCTACCTCCTCTCCCTCTGTCTCAGTAAATCTAGTGATATACTCTTGAATGCCCTCGATGAGAGGTTCGTTATTTCTATCTCCAATGTAGCCACAGAGTCTCACTTCGTTTTCCTGAAGGTCGAGGTCATCTTCCCTGGTAGCTATTTTGATATCGTACTCCTCCCAAAGGAAAGTGGATAATTCGCTCACGGTGCCAACATTTAGTCTAATCATAAAGTAGGGAGTGGAGCCATAAATAACTTCAATACCGTAGATGCTATCCAGCTTTTCGGCAAGTTGCATTGAGTCCCTTAACCACTTGCGGATAGGGATGGTAAACTGCGCAGGGTGAAGTAGTATAAAACGGGTTGCTTCAAGTGCCAAGGAGCCTACACAGCGTGGGGTGTAATTCTGCTTGAAGTGCTTCATCTTATCGGCAGTTGAGACTGCATATCCTACCCGCATGCCTGGGATATTATAAGCTCTTGAAAAGGAGCTCACCACAATGAGGTTGGGGTATTTCTTTATATCGCTAGCTTTGATATTATCCTCCACCACGTAGCTAGCCATTGAGAGGTCTATCACTACATTGACCTCAGGGTGTTCACGGAGTAGTGAAAGTATGGCTCTGCGGCTAAAAAAGCGCCCATCGGGGTTGTTGGGGTTGCATATCCAAAGGTAATCAATCCCCGCGAGGTCTAGCTTGCCAAGATCTTTGACGTCGTGAGCTTCCTTGATGATGTGCTCGGCACGCTCAAGTGCATGGCGGAACTCCTGATTGGTAGGGGGTAAGATAAGTGAGGTAGCACCTTTTGAGATACTCGCCACTAAATGAAGTGCTCCGGTAGCGCCATCGGTGACAATTACTTGGTCCTCTTTTACCTCAAGGCGGCGAGAGAGCAATCGCACGATCGACTCCGCCTCGCGCTCGGGATACTCCTCCACAAGATGGATATTCTCTACTAAATGTTCCTTGAGATTGCCCAGCTCGGCACCTTTCCATGAAATAGAGCCAAAGTCGTATACCTGACTATCTCTCTTCTGTACTTCCTTATCTTTCTTCTGCATAATCCTTATTATATGTACTTATAACGATCTATCAATAAAATAACTTGGAACCTGACTATCCAATCACTTTACAAACTTAATCATTTTCCACCATATTAAGAGTTACTGCCCATTATCCAAGGCACCAAAGTAGGCGAAAAATGGGGGATAATTAATGTATTGTGGAAATAAATCGTAATTGATAGCGGTTTTCCTTGGTAGTCTACTTTTTTAAGTTTATCTTTGTACCTAGTAATTTTCACAACTAATACCTACTTTTAATTAACTCTGATTATGTGGTTAACAAAATCATCTATTGGTAGAAAGGTGGTGATGAGTGTGTCGGGTCTATTTTTGATCTTCTTCCTCCTATTTCATGGAACGATGAACTTGGTGGCAGTATTTTCAAAATCGGGCTATGACCTTATCACTGAGTTTCTAGGCACGAATGCTGTCGTGCAGTTTATGGTGCCAGTGCTGGCACTAGGTGTCATTATCCATATTGTGTATGCTTGTATTCTGACACTTCAGAATCGTAAGGCACGTGGTAATGACCGATATGATAAGACTGGCAGGAGCGATGTCCAATGGGCAGCGAAGAATATGTTCGTGCTTGGTCTGATCATCTTTATCGGCATTGCTTTACACCTAACTCACTTTTGGGATAAGATGCAGCTGAAGGAGTGGATGGGTCATGAGCCAGCGAATGGCTTTGAGCTGATCCAGTATTACTTCTCTAACATTTGGTATGTGGTCATGTACCTTGTTTGGTTTGTGGCTATTTGGTTCCACCTCACTCACGGTTTCTGGAGTTCATTCCAAACCCTAGGTTGGAGCAATGCTATCTGGTACAAGAGGCTTCATGTGATAGGTGTCGTTTTCGCTACCATCATCTGTCTTATGTTTGCATTCACTGCAATCGCTTTTTACCTACAGTCTATCGGCGTATGGCCTAGCGTAGGCAATATTTGGACGCTTGGGCAGCATGCCGCATTGTAAAATCTTTAGACATTAATAATAATATGATAAAGTTAGATGCCAAAATTCCAAAGGGTCCTTTAGCGGAAAAATGGAATACTTATAAGGCTAATCAGAAGCTGGTGAATCCGGCCAATAAGCGTAGATTGGATATCATAGTCGTAGGTACTGGGCTGGCAGGTGCGTCGGCAGCTGCTTCGTTGGCAGAGATGGGCTTCCATGTGGAGAACTTCTGTATTCAAGACTCCCCTCGCCGTGCACACTCTATCGCAGCTCAAGGTGGTATCAATGCAGCGAAGAACTATCAGAATGATGGTGACTCTGTGTACCGTCTATTCTATGATACAATTAAAGGTGGTGACTACCGTGCAAGAGAGGCCAATGTATATCGTCTAGCAGAGGTGTCCAATGCAATTATTGACCAATGTGTAGCGCAGGGTGTGCCTTTCGCTCGTGAGTATGGTGGTACATTGGCCAACCGTTCCTTTGGTGGTGCTCAGGTATCACGTACTTTCTATTCAAGAGGTATTACGGGTCAGCAACTATTGCTAGGAGCTTACTCAGCACTTTCCCGTATGGTGGGCCTAGGTAAGGTCAACCTCCATACTCGCCATGAGATGGTTAATCTAGTAATGGTGGATGGTCGTGCAAGAGGTATCATCGTTCGTGACTTGGTTACTGGAAAGCTAGAGCGCTTCTCTGCACACGCTGTGGTGATTGCAACTGGTGGTTATGGCAATACCTTCTTCCTTAGCTCCAATGCTATGGAGTGTAATGGTTCGGCCGCTTGGCAGTGCTACAAGAAGGGAGCCGCATTTGGTAATCCTTGTATGGCTCAAATTCACCCAACCTGTATCCCACAGCATGGTGACTTCCAAAGTAAGCTAACGCTGATGTCGGAGTCGCTACGTAATGATGGACGTATTTGGGTGCCTAAGAAGAAGGAGGATGCCGAGGCTATCCGTGCAGGTAAGCTACGACCAACTGAGATAAAGGAAGAAGATAGAGACTACTACCTGGAGCGTAGATATCCAGCCTTTGGTAACTTGGTGCCTCGTGATGTGGCATCGCGTGCTGCTAAGGAGCGTTGTGATGCTGGCTATGGCGTAGGGACTGGTAATGCAGTTTATCTAGACTTTGCTGAGCCTATCCAGCGTCTTGGGCTAAAGGTAGTTGAGGAGAGGTATGGTAACCTATTCCAGATGTATGAGAAGATCACTAATGATGATCCATACAAGACCCCTATGATGATCTTCCCAGCTATCCACTATACAATGGGTGGCCTATGGGTAGATTATGAGCTGCAGACCACTATTCCAGGCCTATTCGCGATTGGAGAGTCCAACTTCTCAGACCACGGTGCCAACCGTCTGGGTGCTTCTGCATTGATGCAGGGGCTAGCTGATGGTTACTTTGTACTTCCTTATACGATCCAAAATTACCTATCAGATCAGATTCAGGTGCCACGTTTCAGCACAGATCTACCAGAGTTTGATGCTGCTGAGAAGGAGGTGACTGACCGAATCCACAAGTTGATGAATATTAAGGGTAAGCAGTCTGTGGATGACCTTCACAAGAAGCTTGGTCACATCATGTGGGATTATGTAGGTATGGGTCGTGATGAGGCTGGGCTAAAGAAGGGCCTAGAGCTGATTGCTGAAGTGAAAAAGGAGTTCTGGTCCGATCTATTTATCCCTGGTCAGGCTATTGACCTCAATGTAGAGTTGGAGAAGGCACTTCGCCTTGCTGACTTCATTGAGATCGGTGAGCTAATGGCTCATGACGCTCTTGACCGTAAGGAGTCTTGCGGTGGTCACTTCCGCCTAGAGTACCAGACTGAGGAGGGTGAAGCTCTTCGTGACGATGAGAACTTCGCTTACGTTTCTTGCTGGGAGTACCAAGGTGAGGACAAAGCACCAGTGATGTATAAGGAACCTCTTGACTATGAGTTCGTAGTGAGAGCCCAGAGAAACTATAAGTCTTAATAACCCTTTCGTAAGATTAGACACAAAACTATGGATAAAGACATTAATATAAAGGTCAGAGTCTGGAGACAGAGGAGTGCTAAGGAGAAAGGGCACTTTGAGACCTACGAACTAAATAATGTATCTCAGGGTAGCTCCTTCTTGGAGATGCTTGATATATTGAATAACCAGCTGATTCACAAGGGTGAGGAGCCAGTGGTATTTGATCACGACTGCCGTGAGGGTATTTGTGGTATGTGCTCACTATATATTGATGGGCACCCACACGGACCTGACTCTCTTGTGACTACTTGTCAGCTGCATATGCGTAAGTTCAATGATGGTGATACCATTACTATTGAGCCATGGCGTTCTGCTGGATTCCCAGTGATTCGCGACTTGATGGTGGATAGAACTTCATTTGATAAGATCCAACAAGCTGGAGGATTTGTCAGCGTCAATACAGGTAGTGCTCCAGATGCCAATTCTATTCCAATTTCACACGACGTAGCAGAGATGGCGATTGATGCCGCCTCTTGTATTGGTTGTGGAGCTTGTGTAGCTGCATGTAAGAATGGTTCGGCTATGCTCTTCGTGAGTGCTAAGGTGAGCCAATTCGCATTGTTGCCACAGGGTCGTCCTGAGGCAGCTAGGCGTGCCAAGGCTATGGTGGCAAAGATGGATGAGCTGGGCTTTGGTAACTGTACCAACACCCGTGCGTGTGAGCTGGAGTGTCCAAAGGGCGTTTCGGTATCCAACATTGCTCGCCTCAATAGAGAGTTTATCAAGGCTAAGTTTAAGGATTGATCCTTGATATAGCCTTTATGATATTTGAAAGCCCCTCCGAGCGACTCTCGGAGGGGCTTTCAACGTTGAGGCTGTTGCACATTCAAGTTTAGACATTTTGGATTGACTTTTTGCTGATTTTTGTCTTATCTGGCTTGAGAAACTGCCTTGTTGTTTGATTAT
>NZ_KV820632.1:17019-59166 GCF_001815465.1 Porphyromonas sp. HMSC077F02
TCCAAATATGAGCTTTTACAGAGGATTTCTAGTACTTATCTCATAACAAATGCTCCTCTTATAGAGGCTTCTTCATTTTCTAATAATCTATTAACCGAGTCAACCTTTTTCAGGAAACCACATTGTGTAATTAAGCGTTTAGTGAATAATTCGCTCAATTATAATGGATTTCCAGTTCTCTTTCAAATTTTCAAAGAGGAAAAAGACTCCGTCGCCCATATCTTGCGGATTTCATCCCGCAAGATGATTGGTGTATACAGGCTGACGCAGTAGTCTCAAGGTGTCACAGTCGACTCTATCAAGCAGAATATCGGATGAGGCATTTTTAGCAAATGTGCGAGAATAACACTTCGTGCAACATACTCATTGAAGAGGTTTATTAAATTTAATCCCTATTTTTAGGTATGAAAATATATTTATTTTAATCAAAAATAGGTATTGAGGTGCAATATATACTTTCATAACTTTGCAAACAGAGTTACACATGAAGCAATACGTATATGAAAAGGTGAGAAATGAAGAACTTTATTACTAAAAAGTTGTACTTAACGATATCGGCAATACTCAGTGGTCTACTACTGACCGTGAGTGCGGTACAAGCACAATCTGTCGTTAAGTTATTTACAATTACTGTCACGGACAGAAGTACGCAGTCTCCTCTGCAAGGAGCACTGGCTACGCTGACCCTTGAGAATGGTAAAATATACCGCAATGTGGCAGACTCTCAGGGGAATATTTACTTCGGAAAATTGCCTGAAGGTGTCTATAGGATGCGAGTGACCTTTATTGGCTATACCCCCTTTGAGCAAAACCGTGTGAAGCTACCAGCTAAGAGCAATGGGCTGGTGGTTGGTTTGGCACCTTCGGATGAGCAACTGAGTGAGTTGGTTGTTGTGACCGCTAAGGAGACGAAGGGTATGACGAGTGGCTCGAAGATTGATCAGGAGGCAATGAAGCACATTCAGGCTTCTAGCTTTGCAGATGTTTTGGAACTGCTCCCTGGAGGTGTAGCTGTGGATCCGTATGTGATGACGCCGCAGCCTATACGCTTGAGAGAGGCTCACTTCCCATTCGACACCGGAGGGCGTATGATGCCTCGGGTGAACCAGCTCAACTATGCTACGGCCTCGCTTGGTACTGCATTTATTGTCGATGGTATGCCAATTGCTAATAATGCCAATATGATGACCCTCTCCGGTCTTGGCTCTAGTAATAATGGTGCTGTCAATAGTATCTTTAATACAGAAGGGGTTGACCTGCGTACCATAGGTACAGATGAGATTGAGAGTGTGGAAATCATCAGAGGCATTCCCTCTGTGGAGCATGCTAACCTAAGTACGGGGCTTATCAATATCAAGCGCAAGCGTACGCTGAATGACTTGGAGGCGAGATTTAAGGGTGATATGAGGAGCTACCTTACCTATATCGGTAAAGGCACCAATGATATTGGCAAGGATTATAATCTGAGTATGGGCCTCAGCATTCTTGCTTCTAGTGCTGATCCAAGGTTCCGTCAGACCTCCTATCAGAGGATCACAGGATCTATACGCTCTACGAAGCTTTGGCACTTTGATTCCGGAAGCCTTAGTTGGCTTGCAAACTTGGACTATACCGGTTCATTAGATGGCGAGAAGGTGGATCCGGATCAATCCTACAGCCAGCAGGACTCCTATCGCGTGAATTATCATCGTCTCTCTACGAATCACTCCTTAAGGTTTACGCCGAATAAGAAGGGATTATTTGCAGGGATGAGCTTAGATATGGCAGTCAGCTATGTCAATGATGTCATGAAGATAGTGCGAGGGGTGCAACATGATAATAAGCCTTTTGTCTACTCCATGAAAGAGGGTGAGTACAACTGGGGATTTTACCCCGGTGGGTTCTTTATCGCTAAGCACCGTGTAGATGATCAGCCTTTTTATGCCTACACTAAGCTGAAGGGAGAAAGCCTATTCTGGTTAGGAAAGGTACATAATCGGGCTATTTGGGGCTCGGAATGGAACTACAGTAAGAACTTTGGGGAAGGAACGATCTTTGACCCCGAGCGCCCTGTATTTAGAGACCCTTCCCAACGCCCCAGGAGGTTTAGTGACATACCGGCACTGAATAGGCTCACTTTCTTTTTGGAAGACAACATGAGCATTAACGTCAACGACCATGTGCTTTCCTTGCAGGCCGGGGTGACTACATCTACATTACTTGGGCTTGACAAGTCTTTTACAATGAGCGGTCACTTCTACACAGACTTGCGTGTCAATGCAAAGTACGATGTGGCTCCTATACAGATAGGAGATAAAAAGCTGGGGATTCACTTTGTCGGAGGGTATGGAACACTTCGTGTTTTCCCCGTCATGCAACAACTGAATCCGGAGAAACTCTATTGGGACTTTATTCAACTCAATACCGGTGGATTTCCTAATAGAGATAGCTGGATAGTCAATGCTAAGACTTATATCTTCCAACCTAATTCTACACAACTTGAGCCGGCGATAAACAAGAAATGGGAGGTGAGAATGGATCTGGACTATGATCAATATTACTTCACCGCTACCTATTTCCGGGAAGATATGCCTAATGGCTTCAGACGAGTGGGTGAGCTGACAACCCTCTCTTTCAAAAGGTATGATATATACAGTATCGACTGGAGAAACCTAACGGCACCACCTGATCTCTCCAAGATGAAGTATAAGGAGTATAAGGACTTTGCACTAATCCCATATACTAGGAATGGTAGCCAGACCAAAAAGGAGGGAGTAGAATGGGTGTTCAGTACTCCAAGGTACGACAAGATCCATACTCGTCTGACATTCTCTGGAGCATGGTTTAAGACTATATATAGAAATAGTGCACCGCTGTATGTCCAGCCCGATGTGCAGTTGGGTAAGCAATTGGTATTCCCGTACTATGGTCTATATAAGGACGAGGAGGGCTTGACAAGTGAGATGCTCAATACCGATTTCCGCTTTGATACGTATCTGAGGAAGTATAAGTTTAACCTTTCTCTCTCGATACAAACTAACTGGTATGCCTCCTCTGAATTTCTCCCTAAGTCTGATCGGCCTGACTACTATGTAGACCTCGACTTGGTAGAGCACCCCTATACCGAAGAGTCAAAGAAAGATACTTATTTGCAACACCTCTTCCGTGGAGAGTTGAAGCCTTTATTTGAAAAGTATACGGTGCCGATATGCACACACTTTAATGTGAAAGCAACCAAGTACTTTTTTGATGAAAAGCTAAGGGTGGCACTCTTTGTGAATCGTCTCTTTGACTATAGTCCGGACTACTATCATGAAGGGTATCTCCACCGGAGAAATAGGTATCCCTATTTTGGAATGGAGTTGAACATTAAGTTTTGATCAGTTTATGAAAAATAAAAGAGCAATTTTTGCGTTATTGTTGTTTCCATTATACACAGTCCTATTGAGTGGTTGTGAACTAAAGACCGATGACGTTAACATTATGTGTGAGTTAACGATAGAGGCCAGCCTACCTAATCCGGATTGTAAACTGGTAGATCTCAAGGACCTGGTCTTAGAAACTACTAACCTTAACACTAAAGAAGTGATTAAGCAAAAGGTTACGGAATTTCCTTTCACAATAACGCTACAAAAAGGTTATTACCAAAGAATATACATGGATAGCCAAAGTGTGACAGAAGAGAATACCGTTACCGGTGAAAAGCGAGTGCGGTGGATTCGTGGTTCCAAAAACGATCTATACTTGCTACAAGATAAGCAGAAGGTACAACTTACTTTCTTCTACATGAGATAAAGAGATACACTTATGAATACAAAAAAATATATATCAAGGATAGTTGGATATGCCTTTGTTATAGTTGCTTTTCTAATGAGCCCATACTCAGTTAGTGCACAGAATCATTCTGCCCACAAAGTGATTGACCATTACGAAGAGCGGCAGATGCTCCCATTCCGTTTTATCTCTCCTTTTGACCTCAACCCTTCATTAGCCGTCAAGCGTTGCGACAGTTCATTATCATCCATTGTGGTCTCTTACAATGCCCACAATAATGATGACTCAGGCCTGTATCAATATGGAAGAGGATATAACCATGTACGTATAGATGCAACCAGCTTTCAAAGGAATTCCTCTCAACAGCTGTGGGGTCGTGCCTACTATCAAAAAGGAGTTAATAAAAGTATCAAGTGGATGTCCAGTTCGGACTTACCGGAGATTTATCCTTACTTTACTGCTGATACAGTAGGAGGAAATGTGAAGTCTGAAGTCTACTTTTTTTCCGGAGGTCTTAACCAAAATACCTGGAGGGGTGGGTCTATAGGTGTGCAAGCCTCTTACAGAGCTCTACATGAGTTTAGAGACACTGACCCCCGTCCCCGTAATGTCGTTTCAGACTTTCGGAGTACGGTGGGCTTATCTCAGCTTATTTCAGATGAGTATTTTGTCTCTGTAAGTGGGCGGTATGATGTCTATAAGCAACGCAGCTATAAAGTTGAGTTCGCCAACGAATTGGGCGGTGTGCATGAGATGAGTATGAAAGGGCTTGGTGAAATTACGAAACGCTTTAGTGGGGCTAATGGCTCTTTGTATTATCGCAAGAGTGGCTATGGTGCTACCATCGAGTTTGTTCCCAAAGGCAGGTCAGGTATTTATGGCTCACTTGGGTATATGAAGCATCAGCTAGAGCGGGTAATCACTGAGAATAACCATGCTCCAACGAATAGCTATATTCAAAAAACAATTACCGCTTCCATCGGATACCTTCAGGAGCGTAGCCGGCAATTCTCATGGGGAGTGGCCAACCACTACGCTTACTCACATAAGAAGGGATTTGATAATATCATTGGCGATGATGGCTCCGGAGAGCTCTTAGTCCTCGAGACACAGCCCATTTTTTATCAACAGAAGTGGGAGGATAAGGTGACGGTGAGCCAAGAGCAGTATTGGAACCATGGCATTAAGTTTCAGACCGACCTATCCGCCTATGCTTCAGAGGAGTATATTGCTAATATTTACCCGGATGATAAGGTCCACTTGGCACGCATTGGTGGCATTGTATCCGGCACTATCAGTAAGCGTTGGGACAAGTCTCTACTGACCATTAATGTGGGTGCTGACTATAATGCCAATATTGACGGTTCATTTGACTACGATAGAGATCGGTACACCAAACGAAAAGATTTGCAAAAACCAAATCCTGATGAATACATTAGTGAGTATCTTGATCATACCTTTGCATTCCTCCAATCCAATAAACTTAAATTGAACGTAACGCCAACCTATGCTGTTGAGTTTGGGCAGGATGATACTTCCCCACTTGTCTTTACCATTAGCGCCAACTATCTTTATACGACGAATCAAGTAAGGTATAAAGCCCATACGGCAGTTGTGTCTTTTGGGTTGTCTTTTTGAACGCTATAATTATTTAATGCCATGAAGTTAAAACAAGATTATAAAGCGATGCTTCTTCCTTTTTTCATCATGCTTCTCTGCCTTGCATCCGGTTGCAAGAAGGAGTTGGGAGTGAAGGAAATCAAGGAGACATCTGTAGAGGTCAGCTTGAAATTACCTGCAAAATATGAGGTTGAAGAAGCTGAATTTATGCCGGTTGCTGTTACTGTAAAGCTGCAGCATGTAATGCTTCCGCACCTTTCATATGAGGTTACTGTAGAGCAGTATGACGGGTCAGAGCCTATAGTTGTACCCAATGTGCAAGAGGGAATTTATGATATTTCGTGCAAAGCCTCATTTTCATTTAAGGATAAGGGAGAGCAAGGGCTTAGACGCATTTCCACCAGACTGTATGAGCAGCGTGGGGTGGCAGTTAGATACTACAAAGAGAGTAAGTTTAAGAATCAATGCTCTCTAAGTTATGAACCGAGCATCAAGAATACCCGCAGTACCTCCTCTTTTGTGATTGCAGAGATTGGATTTAAGGCCACTGAAAATAATGGGGTGGGACAATACTTGATCGTTGCCAACAATTCACATGAAACTCTCTATGCCGATAGTTTGCTTGTGGTAGAGGGAGCTTACCAAACGCTCAAAGGCTATGCCCCTTCTTTTTCTAGCGTTGTAAGGTCTTCGCTCCCTATTCATAGAGCATACTTACTTCCGGGTAGTGGAAAGCAATACCCAATCGAGCCAGGGAGTGTTATGGTTTTGAATACGGACAAGCTGGTAAAGTTTGTGGATAGTGAGGAGGTTGCTAATGAGCGTGGTTTTTTCTCAGATAATGGTACGAGAGTATTGGCTCTAGCACGCACCAAATTGACTAAAGAGGCATTTGGTAAGAAGTTTACCCACACCAATCCATCTCCGACAGATAAGACACCTAAGACTTTCTTTACGTTGCCCAATAACTGCATTTTTGATGCTGTTGTATTAAGTCTTCCTCAGGATGGTGACGGCGATGTTAAGAATGCTATTAGTTCTGACCTTGACAAGGGTTATACAGGTTGGTCTTCTGCTATAGATGAGATGCCTAAGGCGGGAACTATCCTAAAACGAAAGATGCGACAGGGCGTAAAAGATGAAAAAGTTTATCAGGATTCCAATAATTCAACTCTGGATTTTGAGCTTGCAAAGTAACAACATTTGAAATACTTTTGGAAGAGATAAAATAGTTTCGGATATGGTTTTGCCTGGATCCGAAACTATTTTTATTTAGTCTGCTCGCGGTGTGTCCCGCCGATGATTACTATTCCGTTGCTGTCTCTTTTCCGCTAGATAGCTCACGTGCTTTTCGGGCTTTCTCAAATGGTCTGTTGATTAAGGTTTGGAGGGAGCGTTGACAGTGTCGTGACTGGCATCCATTGTGGAGATGAAGGCTGAGATATCAAAGCCCTTCACGCTATCTTTGAGCTTAGGTAGCTTTTTGCGCTCCACAATTGTAAATATCATTTCTCGAGCCTCTCCTTTGTACATGCCTTTGCCCTGAATGATAGTCCCTCTAATCTCTAGATCGTTGAGTAGTAGATCTCTAATCTCTTCGGTTTTAGAGGAGACGATAAAGACTGCTTTCTTGGGGTTTTCGGGCTGAAGGAAGTTGACGATCTGGCCGTATATGATAATGGTTAGCCATGAGTAGAGAGGTACCGTGAGGTCGCCAAATACGATAAGTCCAAATATCACCACAATCGAATCTATTACGATAATGGTATCACTGAGCTTGTAATTACTCCCTTTCGCAATCACTCTACTCAGAACATCTGTTCCGGCGCTGGTGCTTTCGGCTTTGAATATCAGAAAAACCCCCACACCTAGAATGGCACCGCCATAAAAGGCAGAGAGTATTCGATCATTACCTATCAATCCAACATTTTTGACCATTTGACCAATTAGGTCGGTGAAGAAAGATATAAGAAGAAAGGTGGCAACTGTTTTGCCAGCAGAAGAGAGCCCGAGCTTTTTTAGGGCAAGGAGAAGTAACGGCACATTGAAGAAAAGTGCTGTGGTACCAATGGGAAGTCCATCAGGGGCAAATGAAAATAGTCCCTTGGTAAGGTGATTGAGGGCGATGGTGATACCATAGACTCCGCCTGGAATAATATTGGCAGGGGCAATAAATACGGAGTAAGCAATTGCTTGGAGTAGCGAGCCAATTAAGATGTAAAGTGCATCAGTGAGTGGCTTACTCTTTTGCAATTTTGCGTGCCATCGTTGCTGGACGTACGGTTTTGGAGGTAGCTCTTGCATTTCTAATTATATCTTATAGGTAATAGCTTCCGCAAAAATACCCAATTTGACTGAGTTCACATAATTCTAAATGGCGCCAACTAGTCATTCTCTATCATATCTATTCATTTGTTTTCTAACTAAACTTTATCTTTATCCAGCCAAGGAGTTCTCTGTCTTTGTCTCCTAAGGCAGCTTTCGACCTGTCGGATTGATGCCTGTGAAATAAATTAGGAGCATATATCCAAAGAAGTCTTGTATTTATCAAAATAAAAGCGTAAATTTGGAAGTAGTTCAGAAGCTTAAGAATAACCATATAGAAGCGAAGTTATAATAATGAGTTACCTAAAGTTTGACCGGTCTAGCCTTACCAATCTTGACGAGTCTTTGCAGCGGGAAATCTTGTGTGCCAATAAAGGTGGAGCCTACTATTGCTCAACGATTTTAGGCTGTAATACACGTAAGTATCACGGTATGCTGGTGGTGCCTTCTCAAAATGACTCTGTGGCCAATCGGTGGGTCTTATTATCATCCCTAGATGAGACCGTAATTCAGCATGGTGCAGAGTTTAATCTTGCCGTCCATAAATATGCTGGAGGAGTCTTTAGTCCCAATGGTCATAAGTATATCCGAGAGTATGATGTGGAGAAGGCTGTGACCACCATTTTTAGGGTAGGGGGTGTGATACTCTCCAAGTCTTTTCTGCTCTCAGAAGACAGAAACCAATTGATTGTGAGGTATCGACTACTAGACGCCCACTCAAAAACGACCCTTCGCTTTAAGCCGTTATTGGCATTTCGCAAAGTGAAAGAGCTAACATACGAGAATAATCATATTAATTGGGATTATAATGAGGAGCCCAACGGCGTTTCTCTCTCCCTCTATGAGGGGTGTCCAAGGCTTTATCTCCAATTTTCAAAGCCTACCCATTATACTCATGCTCCGCATTGGAATAAGCATCACTATTATGATAAGGAGGCGGAGCGAGCACACAATTGTATAGAGGATTTGCCAGTGCCAGGTCTCTTTGAGTGTGAAATCAAAAAAGGAGAGGAGATTTATCTTTCCATTTCTGATGAGGTATGTGATCCGAATAATCTTAAGGAGGAGTTTGATCAATCTGAAGGTACCGTTATTCCTAGAGATGGCTTCCTTAATTGTCTCAAAAGGACTGTTGATCAATACTACTATGAGCCAGAACCGGGCAAGAGCTATTTACTTGCTGGCCTACCTTGGTTCGATGTTCGCCATAGAGACCAGATGATAGGCCTTACTGCAGCGAGCTTTGGAATCGGAAAGCCTGAGCGATATAAAGCGGTGATGGACAATACATTGGCAACTCTTGATGGCTTTTATCAGAAGGGGGAGCAGGACCAAGTGATCAAAGGACTTGATCAGCCAGATGCCTTATTATGGCTTATAAATTGCGTGCAAGACTACTCTCGCTGGGTGGGCATGGAGAAGACGCGTGAAGAGTACGGAGCTGTGGTGAAGAAAGCACTTGGCTTTATTCGGGCGAATAAGCATCCACTTATTAAGGTGATGGATAATGGTCTACTCTATGCAATGCCTGAGAGTGCCGATAAACCAATCACTTGGATGGATGCTACCATTGATGGTTATCCAGTGGTGGATCGGCAGGGATATATTGTGGAGTTTAATGCCCTTTGGTACAATGCTCTATGTTTTAATAGAGCTCTATTTGGCATTGACGATTATAAGGAGGACGATTATATAGATAGGGTGGCAGAGAGCTTTATCCGCGTCTTTGTCAATGAGCATGACTATCTATTTGACTATGTTGTAGAAGGTCGTGAAAAAGATTGGAGTGTGCGGCCTAATCAAATCTTAGCGGTAGGTCTTAGCTATTCGCCTTTATCGCGTAAGCTGCAGAGGAATATCTTAGATATTGTCACTAAGGAGCTTCTCACCTCCAAGGGACTTCGTACGCTATCACCGATAAGTGGCTTTTACCGAGGCTACTGTGCCGGTAATCTTGCGGAGCGCGCCTATTCTTACCTTCAGGGAGGTGTGTGGAGTTGGTTGATCTACTATTATTTAAGTGGATACTTGAAGTTATTCAGGCGGGTTGGTGTGTCGTTTGTAGATCGGCTCTTGATCCCATTTGAGGATGAGATGAAACTACACGGGATAGGCAGTATCTCTGAGGTTTATGACGGTACACCACCATATACCGCTAGAAGTGGTATCTCTTTTATGTTGAGTGCAACGGCGATTCTGAGAATCCAAAATAGGTTGAAAGAGTTTGATGAATACAAGTCGGACGATATTTTTGACCTGCGACTGAGTATGACCTCACACCACAAGGGTTCTCCAGAAGAGGGCAATGAGCCAATTGAGAATAATCACGACCAAAATTGATGTGGATATTATGAAAGCATTGATGTTTGGGTGGGAATTTCCACCTCATATCTTAGGAGGGCTTGGTACAGCGAGCTATGGTCTTACCAAGGGACTTTGTAAGCAACAGGATATGGAGGTTACCTTTGTTATCCCAAAGCCTTGGGGTGATGAGGATAAGTCGTTTATGAAGATTATAGGGGCGTCTCAAGTACCTATTGTCTATCGTGATGTGAACTATGACTACGTGAAGGATCGCATTGGAAATGTAATGGATCCTGAGGAGTATTATCGGCTGAGAGACCACATTTACGCCGACTTCTCCTATATGCTAACTAATGATTTGGGCTGTATTGAGTTTTCGGGAAAGTATCCCGATAATCTCTTTGAGGAGATCAATAACTACTCGATTGTTGCAGGGGTGATTGCTCGGACTGAAAACTTCGATATCATCCACGCCCATGATTGGCTAACTTACTCTGCTGGTATTCATGCCAAGCAGGTATCTGGAAAGCCACTGGTGGTACATGTGCATGCGACGGACTTTGATAGGAGTAGGGGGAATGTCAATCCTCAGGTTTATAGTACGGAGAAAAATGGCTTTGACCATGCTGATCATATTATGTGTGTGAGTGAAGCGACTCGACGCACAGTGATTGAGAAATACCATCAGGACCCTAGCAAGGTGACTGCGGTGCATAATGCGGTTACTCCTCTTGACCCCGAGATATTGGCAATCCCTGATAAACGTGGAGTAAAGGATAAGGTAATTACCTTCCTCGGTCGTATCACTATGCAGAAGGGACCAGAGTTTTTTGTGGAGGCTGCTTGTAAGGTACTTCAGCACACGAAGAATGTACGCTTTATAATGGCTGGAAGTGGAGATATGATGGATCAGATGATACGTTTGGTGGCCAAGCGTGGTATCAGTGACCGTTTTCATTTCACTGGATTTATGAAGGGTAAGGAGGTATATGAAATCTATAAGGCGAGTGATGTCTATGTGATGCCTTCTGTATCGGAGCCCTTTGGAATCTCTCCACTGGAGGCGATGCAGTGTGGTGTGCCAAGTATCATTAGCAAGCAGTCGGGGTGTGCTGAAATCCTCGACTATGCTGTAAAGGTAGATTACTGGGATGTGGATGCTTTGGCAGATGCTATGTATGCCTTAGTATCGTACCCCGCAATGCATCACTTCCTATCCGAGGAGGGGCTGAAGGAGGTGAATAGTATCAAGTGGGAAGATGTAGGAATAAAGATTCGTGCGATCTATGATCAGCTATTGTCATAGAGGATTGACGAAGGAATAAGGAAAAAGACTCATTATGAAGAAAAAGGTTTGTTTTGTCTTTCAATTGCATCAGCCATTTAGGCTAAAGCGCTATCGTTTCTTTGACATTGGTAATGATCATTACTACTTTGATGATTTCCAAAACGAGGAGATCTTTACGAAGTGTGCTAGGGAGTCCTATCTCCCAGCTTTGAAGTTGTTCCTTGACTTAGTGAGGGAAACGAAAGGGGAGTACCGCTTTGCTTTAGCTATCTCAGGCGTGGTATTAGAGCAGATTGAGCTCTATGCACCAGAGCTGATCGATGTGCTTGTGGAGTTGGTAGGTACGGGAAGTGTGGAACTTCTTGGCGAGACTTATGCCCATAGTATTGCGTCACTTTATGAGGAGAAGGCGGAGTTTAAGACACAGGTGAAAGCTCATGCCAATAAGCTCAATAGTATGTTTGGAGTGAAGCCGAAGGTATTTAGAAATAGTGACCTCATATTTGATGATAGCATCGCTATTTCTCTCAAGGAGTTAGGCTTCAAAGGGGTGATTACTGAGGGTGCAAAGCATGTATTAGGTTGGAAGAGTCCCAATCATCTCTATGCTAGTAGCCTTGAGCCACATCTTAAGCTACAGCTTCGCAATGCTCGTTTTACCGATGATATCGCTAAAAACTTCAACCGTTATGATTGGAGTGAGTTCCCACTAACGGCAGATAAGTATGCTAAGTGGCTTTCTGAAACTCCTGAGGATGACCAGCTAATCACTATTGATATGAGTTTGGATGTCCTTGGTGTAGGGCAGCCTGCACAGACGGGTATCTTTGACTTCTTCAGAGCACTTCCTAAGTATATTGTTAAGGCTGGAATGGAGTTTACTACTCCATCGGTAGCTATGGAGCAGCTCAATTCTAAGGATCTTCTTGATATACCAGAGCCAATTTCCTGGTCGGAAGAGGAGAAGAATACGCTTAGCTGGTTGGGCAATGACCTACAAAAGGAGGCATTTAGCAAACTAGAGAAGTGGGCTGAGCGAACTCGCTTGTCACGCGATCGCCGACTGATACAAGATTGGCACTACCTCCAAAGCTCTGACCACTTCCTTTATATGTCTACTCAAAATGAAGATGCTTGGAGGTATACTCCCTATGAGAGTGCCTACAGTGCATTTAGTAACTATATGAATGTCCTTAGTGACTTCTTGCTACGTGTGGAGGCTGAGTATCCTAGCAGTATTGAAAATGAGGAGCTCAATGCCTTGCTGACGACGATTCAAAATCAGGGAGACGAAATCCAGAAGTTACAAGAGGAGATTAAGGAATTAAAGGAGCAAAAGAAGAGAAAATAGTATAGAGGTAATTCATGTCCTTCTGAATATTGGTTACCTATATCAAATACAGTAAATAACCATACAAAACACTATCAACATGAAACAAATTGACTGGTCAAATCTAGGGTTTGGATATTTTCCAACCGACTACAACGTTCGTTGCTACTACAGAGACGGTAAGTGGGGTGAGCTAGAGGTTTCGTCTGAAACTACTATTAATATTCACATGGCTGCTACTTGTCTGCATTATGGACAAGAGGCTTTTGAGGGGATGAAGGCCTTCAGAGGCAAAGACGGTAAGGTGCGCCTATTCCGTGCTGAGGAAAATGCCAAGCGTATGCGTCGCTCTTGTGAGGGAATTATGATGGCACCTATGCCAGAGGAGCTTTTCCTACAAGCTATTGACCTTGTTGTGAAGAAGAATATCGACTATGTACCTCCTTACGAGAGTGGTGCTAGCCTTTATATTCGTCCGATTATCATCGGTCTTGGTGAGCAGGTGGGTGTGAAGCCAGCTAATGAGTATCTATTCCTAGTATTTGTATCTCCAGTAGGTCCCTATTTCAAAGAAGGTTTCAAGCCTACAGCTATGGCCATTATGCGTGGTTATGACCGTGCTGCACCTCTTGGTACAGGTACCTTCAAGGTGGGTGGTAACTATGCAGCAAGTCTTAAGAGCGGTATGATCGCTCACGAGAAGGGCTACTCTGCAGTGATTTATCTAGATGCGAAGGAGAAGAAATATATTGATGAGTGCGGTCCTGCCAACTTCTTTGGCATCAAGGGCAACAGCTATATCACCCCAGAGAGCACCTCAATCCTACCTTCTATCACCAATATGAGTTTGACTCAGATCGCTAAAGACCTTGGTATGACGGTTGAGCGTCGTCATGTACCTGAGGAGGAGCTAGCTGAGTTTGAGGAGGCAGGTGCTTGCGGTACTGCAGCGGTAATCTCTCCAATCTCTCATATTGACGACCTTGATACTGGTAAGGTCTATACCTATTCTACCAATGGCGAGGCTGGGCCTAAGAGTACCAAGCTCTATAATACCCTAAGAGCTATCCAGTATGGCGACATTGAGGATAAGCACGGTTGGGTTACTTTCGTAGAGTAAGCCCTCTACATATATAAGATATGGCGGCTACCCAATCCGGTAGTCGCCATATCTTTTGCCCTTAGCCCAATATTCCAACTCAAGTGGAATAATTTAGGTAGTTTTGCGTAAGGAAATATATAAATGATGAGTATGCGAAGATTATCTTGGTATGTAGTTGGTGTGGTACTCCTATTTACTGTGGGAGCGAGTGCACAGGAGCGATTAATTGATTATGTACGTCCATTTGTGGGGACGACCAACTTTGGGACGACCAATCCGGGTGCTGTGGTGCCTCATGGTATGATGAGTGTGGTGCCTTTTAACGTGATGGGAAGTGATCAAAATAGATACGATAAAGACTCTAGATGGTGGAGTACTCCTTACGAATATACCAATTCTTATTTCACAGGTTTCAGCCATGTTAATCTCAGCGGGGTAGGGTGTCCAGAGCTTGGTTCGCTACTGGTGATGCCTACCACGGGGAAGCTCTCTGTGGATTATAGAGAATATGGAAGTGCCTACAAAGATGAAGTGGCCTCTCCAGGATATTATAGCAATCACCTTACCAAGTACGATATCAAAACTGAAGCAACGGCTACGGTAAGAGGTGGCGTGACCCGCTTTACCTTTCCTAAAGGGCAAAGCCACATCCTCCTCAATCTAGGCGAGGGGCTTACTAATGAGTCTGGAGCGATGCTTAGGCGCGTGAGTGATGTAGAGGTTGAAGGGGTAAAGCTACTAGGTACTTTCTGCTACAATCCTCAGGCAGTCTTTCCGATTTACTTTGTGATGAAATTAAGCAAAACCCCTAGCCAACAAGGGTATTGGAAGTTGCAACGCCCAATGAAAGGTGTAGAGGCAGAATGGGATCCAGATCAAGGTAAATATAAGCTCTATACCAAGTATACTAAGGAGTTGGCTGGTGATGATGTGGGTGCATACTTTACCTTTGATACCGAAGCTGATGAAACGATAGAAGTCCAGATGGGCGTATCATTTGTAAGCATTGAGAATGCTAGGGAAAATCTACGGCAAGAGGTGTCTGGAAAGAACTTTGATGAGGTACGTAGAGAGGCAGAGAATCTTTGGGAAAAAGACCTTAGCCGCATTAGAGTAGAAGGGGGAACCTTAGAGCAGAAACAGATATTCTACACCGCACTCTACCATATACTTCTTCATCCTAATATCCTACAGGATGTCAATGGAGACTACCCGCAGATGGAGGGCGGAGAGATTCTCAATACTGGAGGAGGAAACAGATATACCGTATTCTCATTATGGGACACTTATCGCAATGTGCACCAATTCCTCACATTGGTATATCCCGAGCGGCAGATGGATATGCTGAAGAGCATGCTGGGAATGTATCAAGAGCACGGTTGGTTCCCTAAGTGGGAGCTTTATGGACGCGAGACACTTACAATGGAGGGCGATCCTGCTATTCCTGTATTTGTAGATAGTTACCTCAAAGGGCTTCGGGATTTTGATATTCAAACAGTCTACAAAGCGATGTATAAGTCCGCGACTACCAACGGTAGTGAGAACTTACTCAGACCAGATAACGACGACTATTTATCGCTAGGATATGTGCCATTAAGAGGGGAGTTTGATAATTCCGTATCTCATGCCTTGGAGTATTACGTCGCAGATAATGCCCTCTCTATTTTGGCTCAGGAACTAGGTTACAAGGCAGATGCTCGTAGATTTAGACAGCAAAGCCTTGGCTATAAGCATTATTACAGCCCTGAATTCAAGACCTTCCGCCCTAAACTACCTGATGGTACCTTCCTCACTCCTTTCAATCCAAAACTTGGCGAAAACTTTGAGCCCAACCCAGGATTCCATGAAGGAAGTGCCTACAATTATACTTTCTTTGTTCCTCATGATATCAAAGGCCTAACTAGGTTAATGGGTGGAAAGCGTGCCTTTATCAATAACTTACAGGCGATATTTGATGAAGGTCACTACGACCCAACCAATGAGCCAAACATTGCGTCTCCTTACCTCTTTAGCTACTTTAGAGGCGAGGAGTGGCGGACTCAAAAGCTGGTGACAGAGCTACTTGAAAAGCACTTCACTACTCAGCCAGATGGTCTTCCTGGAAATGATGATACCGGTACGATGAGTTGTTGGGCTCTGATGAGTATGATGGGATTGTACCCCGATTGCCCTGGCGTGCCAGAGTACACCCTCACTGCCCCAGTATTTGATAAGGTGGTGATTACCCTAGACCCCAAGTACTTTGGAAAAAGCGAACTGGTGATTGAGGGTGCTCCTTCCCACAAAGGGCAGTACATCAAGTCTATTAAGTTGGGTGGGCGGAAGCTCAAGTCGCACCGCATTACACACCAAGCACTGATAGAGGGCGGACATATCAAGTTTGAGTATTAAGTATTTCTACCTATGGAGCTAGAGCGTACTCTTGCCGAGAAGTTTCTATTTTCGGAGAGCGGGAAATACCGGCCTGCAGTGCGAATATCGTCCATAGGTATCTCATTGGGTGTCTCATTGATACTGCTGTCTCTTTTCGTAGTACGAGGTTTCAAACAAGAGATAGAAAAGAAGCTCAATAACTTTGTCGGCACTATTCGGATCTCCAATCCCGATAATAATTATGATGCCTACGCCCTGCCCCTCACTATTAGTGAGGACCTACTTACCGAGATAGAGAGAACTAGTCAGAGCACCTTTCCTGAGGCTAGGGTAGAGGCCTTTATTGACCAGATGGCCTTGGTAAAAGTAGACTCCTCATTCCGTGCTGTGATGATGCACGGAATGAGCGAAGGGTACGACCAAGCGTTTTACGAAGAGTACCTTGTGGCGGGAAGGCTCCCAGACTTGCACAAGCAAGGGGAGTTGCTACTTTCCAATAAAGTAGCACAGTTTTTAGGCCTTAATGTGGGCGATGATTTCCTTGCATACTACAGCAATGGCGACCGCACCAAAGTGCGAAAGTATCATATTGTAGGGCTGATTGAGACCGGTTTCGATACCTTTGATTATTCCCTGGCACTCACCTCCCTTTCCGACCTTCAGAGTGTCAATGATTGGAGCGAGCATCAGGTGGGGGGGCTTACCGTTACTCTAAAATCAAGGAGTGGGGCAAGCCAACTCTACGACCTTCTTTTTGACTTACTTGCCGACCGTAGTGAGAAATATGGAGAGCGGTATGCTATGTTTACCGTAGAGGAGCTGAACTACAACTATTTTGGCTGGCTCAACCTTTTGGATGCCAATGTGCTACTCATCCTTATCCTAATGATTGCGGTGGCTGCCATGACCATTGTTACAGGAGTTGTGGTACTGATCCTTGAAAGAGTCAGAGCTATTGCCACCCTCAAAGCATTGGGTCAACGTAACCGATCACTGCAGAAGATATTTTGGATTATGGCGAGCCATATCCTCCTGAGGGGAATATTGTACGCCAATGCGATTGCCTTGGCACTCGCCTTCCTACAGAAGCACTTTAGAGTGATTTCCCTTGATTCTAGCCAGTACTACATGAGCTACGTCCCCATCAGTATTGATTGGTGGGTACTTCTCGTAACCAATTTGGCGGTATTTATCGTTGTCTTTCTTTTCGTGCTTCTTCCCACCCGCATCATCGGTGGCATCAACCCTTCCCGCACCCTCCGCTTCGATTAGAAAGGGTAGCCGATAGCTAGGTGAAATACCGTTGGGAAGCCATTTTCGAAGGTATTGAAATACTTCTCCACCCTTCTTGTGGGCTTATGAAGACCTATTCCGATATCCAGACGCAATACCAAGAAATCAAGGTCATACCTCACTCCTAGTCCCGTTCCCAGTGCGATATCGTTTAGGAAATACTCTTTGGTCAGCTGTCCATTAGGTCTATTTGCATCCTCCCTCATCAGCCAAATATTACCGGCATCAATAAAAGTCGCCAGTTCAATCGCCCCAAATACCTTGTACCGTATCTCTAGGTTCGTCTCAAAACGAATATCCCCCGTGCGATCCATAAAACTCAGCGGATCCTCCATCGCTGGATTATATCCTCCTGGTCCTAGCGTACGCACATTAAATCCTCTGATACTATTAGCTCCACCCGCATAAAACTGCTCAGAGTAGGGCGCCACCGTCATATTTCCATAGCTGTAGACCGCACCAGCATAAGCTCGACTGGCCAATTGGAGTTTTGGGCTAAACTTGTAGTTGTATCGCAGCTCCAGCGTACCCTTCACAAATTGCGCAAAAGGGGCACCCAGAAACTTATAAGGTTCCGTGCCCTCTCGCTTCTTCCCCTTATAGAAAAGCGAAAGCACATTTCCCGCCTCAGCAATATAAGTCTGGATGCTAAATCCATGCCTTCCCTTCAATTCATAACCAAAGAGATAATTAGCCTGCGGAATAAATTGATTCCTAAAAGAGAGCCCAATGATCGGATTCTTTGCGATCACCTCTTCAAAACGCTCCGTCTTAGAGAGAAGGTGATTGTAACTCAGGCTTAGGGGCGTGATAGAATGCCGCATATTGGCATTCGGTTCGAGCCGATATGTGAGGTCAGCTCCAAATTGTGCCTGTTTGTAGAAGCGGGCACGGTTCAGAAACGTACCATTCAGTGAAATCAGCGTAGAAGCCGGAAACGAAAGCGGTTCGTGATTCAACACCGGCAGCAATAGCCTTGGAAAAGTGAGCGACGTCGTGACCCCTAGTTCATAGCTATTAATGTCCCAGCTTCTCCCCTTCGTATTGTGCTTCGTCTCCCATTCATAGCTCCCTCTCGCCGTCACCGTGAGCATTTCACCGCCCCTAAATATATTCTTCCTATTGACCGAAAAGTTGAGCCCCGGCCCCACCTGATTATTACTCTTAAACCTAAAAACCCCCTCCAGCTCCGTGCTATAGGGCTTATCCAGTTGCGAAGTAATAATAATATCAAGCGCATTATTAATGCTATCATTTGAAGAACGGTTAAAAGCCACATCGGTATAGGCAAAAGCATTCAGATCCGCCATAGAGCGGAGCGTCTTGATCTGGCTCTCCTGATTATAGAGAGTCCCCGACTCAAATCCTATGCGTGGCAAGAGCGATGAAAACTTCACCGGCGACCTTTTATGGTACTTAAATAGCACCCCCTCCACCATCAAACTATCCGTGAGGGCACTATTCTGCCCATCCCGCACCTCATAGGTAATAGAGCCGATATGCCACGGACGGTACGCCTCGGGGAGCATCTTTTCCGAAAGCAACACCCTCAGCTGCACCTTTCTAGGCACCTGTACCGTATCCGCCTCATAGACGATATGATTGGGTTGAAAAAAGTAATACCCCCGATCCCTTAGGAAGTTGCTGATCCTAGTCCGCTCATTCTCCAAAGCCAGCACTCCAAAAGGTTCCCCACGGTGTAGAAATCCCCGTTTTGAATGTACCAGCGAATCCAGTTCTTGCAGAGGCAGAGCTTCCAATTGATAGTTGATACTATCCAGCACGTGCGGTGCTCCCATCGCAATGTGGTAGCTTGGCCTGGCACTAATTGAGTCCTTGCCCACGATCGTAACCTCAGGTGTTACTGAGCTGTGGAAATAGCCATACTCCCTCAGCACCTGCTCCGCCACAGACGCCCTCAGCTCAGGGTTCACCTCCGAGAGGAGAATCGGCTTCTCCCCAAAAGTCTTATAGAGCCACCTCCCAAAGAAATTATTGGAGTGAGCATAGTACTTATCAAAGAAAAAAGGATATGAAAAGGGCAATCGATGCTTTGCCGACCCTAGCAAACTATTATTTGGCTTATAGTTAAGCACACTCTCCAGCTCATTGCGTGCTAATTTACTATTGTCCGAAAAGCCTGTCCCCTTATCGGCATACTCAATTTTCCCCACGCCAGCATAAAACTGCTCCCCTTCGGGGATATACTTAGCTACCGAGCAGCCCCCCAGCAGTAGCAGAGAGAGCCAAAGCCCACACCATTTATTTATTCCCTTCATCCTCTTTATCATTTGTCGTCACCTCCTCCCTTCTTGGCAAAGCTTTTATCTCCCATATAGCTCTAGGCGTAGGGGCATTAGATTTCAGTGGGTTGGAGAACTTAAATAGCTCATTCAGCTTATTCATCTTCCTCCGGATTACATAGCCAATTCCCGTCTCAATCACCTCACCATCCAGGAGATTTTCATAGTTTTTATTGTGGAAAAGCCTCAGATAGTGCGTCCCCGCTTGATCCAGCTGATAGTCCAGCGACATATTATCTATAAACGTCTGCTGCAATCCAGTTGCCGCAGCACCCGTCACCATCTTACCGCCCACCTGCACGCTGATTCGGTTGTTAAAGAGGCGCTTAGTAATGCTGTACGAGTAGTTAGTCCCCACACCATACGCATTTGTACCGTCGGTAATACCTAGATTGATCTCGGCATCAAGCGCCTCCCCAGCGAGCGAATTAATCTGACTAGCCAGGAACGAAGTGAGTGCCCCATTCACATTAAATCCCTTGGTATTCGAAGAACCCCCACCGCCAAAGTAGTGCCCCGAAGCCAAAAGCATTATTGATTGCCTATTCTGCTCCTCAGGACTCAGGCGTGCCAGCATATTTCGGATCGTCAGGTCTTGCGGTGCCTCCATTTCAAATCGCAGTTTCAGGTTGTCCAGCCTATCCTCCGCGATCACATGCACGTCAAAGTCCACCTGTCTATCCGGCTCCCCTGCTAGCGATACATTACTGCGTATCCTAGCCGTCGCCTTCACATCAATGTCTGGCTCCATTAGTAGCCCATTCCACGTTACCTTACTCCCCTGCTGTACCTTAAACTTCCGCTTTAGTGGTGATACGTACAAGTGGATATCCCCCTCATGGATATTGTACGCCCCATTCAGCGTCATCGCCCCATACGGTGGAATAGAGAGATTAAAGTCACCACCCCCTTGGAGCGCCACCTTATTATTACCATCAGTCGTCAGAATAGCATTCACCTTAGCGGCAGGGTCTATGTGGAGAGCCAGTTTGATATCCATACCACCGAGAGAAAGGCTATCCACCGTGCTTTTTTGCTTCACAAAGAGCGTATCCGAAAAGTCGGTAAATGTCACCAACCCCTTGTACCCAGCTCTGCTCTGTAGCTCCCCTGTCTGCGATTGATAAGTGACATCCGTATCCCCCTTAATCGAGAGCGAACCCGAGAGCTTAAAGGCACTCAGTGGCCCCTTGATCCTTAGATCCGCATCAGTATTCACCTTGCCATAGAGGAGCGTCTCACTCGTCGCATCAGAGTCCAGAAGCATCATATCCCTACCCACTATACGGAGGTCACTCTTCAGCCCATTTGCCACCGATACATATCCTTGAGTGGTGAGCCTGCCCGTATTAGCGCTGAGGGCATACTCTTCTAGCAAAATGCGCCCGTCCACCACTCGTATTGGTTTCGAATCCAGGTGATAAGTTTCATTGGCAAAAGGGGTATAGAGACTAGCCTCCTCAAAGGTGATCTGTCCACTCAGTGGCACCACCTTAGCACGCTCAATATTCTCTCCTAGAGCATAGTTGCTCACACTTCCGCTCATCCGCCCCTTCAGCTTAGCATACTTTGCGGGGAGAAAAGGATTACTCCTCTCCAGCGGTAGCTCCTTCACCGTTAGGTGGTACCTCAGAGCCTCCTTAGCCTCCTTTGATGAGCTCTTCGGCGCAAAGGCCTCAGCCCATAGCACCGACTTCCCCCCTAGAGCCACCTCACCAGATAGATGGCTCCCCGACGTACCGTCCTCCATATTACCCGAAGCCTCCACTTGCCCGATCTCCCTCTTTTGGTAAAATAGATTCTCCGCCTTCAGCACCCCCTTCATCTCACTGCCCCCCTTCGGTAGCTGTAGCCAATCCACCGTCGCATTCAGTCGGCCCGAGAGGTCAGGCACCCAAGGCACCGCACCTAGGTCGGCAAGGCGAAGGTCGCTGATCGTTGCTCTCAGCAAGTGACCCCGCTCATCGGGCAGGTCATGTATCTTGATCCAAGTCCCCTCCGCCGTCGCCAGCTCCAGCTGTGCAAGGATCTTGTTGCGATCCTCTTTAGGCAGCGTCACGAAGTCCTCACCCACCACCTCAAATCTATTGTAGGCGAGCACCACCGGATCGGGGGTGAATCCAAGCGTCAGGTCACCATTCGGTCTATTCATTAGCTCCAGACCCATCTGGACAAATGGTTCCTGTTTCGAATCCAGCCAATTGATATACGCCTCACTGCGGTGTACATTAGATGAGAGCGAGAGAATCATATCAAACGCCGGTTGATTGAGGAATGGCTCCTTGTGTACCGTCCCCATCGCCGTAAAGAAAGCCGAGTCCTGCCGCAGCACCAAGTCGATATTATCGATCCTAAATGTATCCGACTGAAAATGGCTCACCACTCCCAGTCCCGAGAGTCCCTCCCCTGCTACTGTCTGCAGGTCCAGCGACACCGATGTAGCCCCTATGCGGTGCTCATCAAGGTAGGCCCTCAAGAGGTTGTCACGGCCCATCTCAAATCGCAGCTCCATATCTGGGTAATAGTGTATCCACGGTGCCATATTTACCTGCCCCACTGAGTCGGCGAGCGACTTCTGTGCTTCCTCCATCACCTTTTGTAGGCGAGTAGTAAAGTCATTCAAACCATTCTTAGCTGCAAAGTGGAGCGAGAGATCACCCGAAGCCACCTCAGCCCCTAGATCTCTCTCCGATGTGTGGAGTGTGAGATAAGTATTCTTAGGGTAGATTGTTCCCTTATCCGTCACCAGCACAAAGTTTTCGATTTCTCCCTCCAGTTGGTACCGTTGCTTCAGATCACTCATCACATTACTCCTTAGCTCCAGCTTACCCGATTGCAAGATCGGTAGATCCACCCCGATCGCCGAGGGAATCACCGTATCCACCAATATATTAATACTCCCCGAGAGACTATCTCTCCGCATCATGATATCTGACTGTGCCGCCAGCCGAAGTCCCTCACTATCCGTACTGAGTGCCGCAAAGAGCTGATGATCCTTGAGCTGTGAGAGGAGCGTCATTTGTTGTAGGCGATAGCCACGGTAGCTTACACTATCCACATCCACGTAGAGGATCCCTCTCGCATGCTGGTCAAAGGGGTCTGTACCACGCCCCTCTAGATTAATCGTTGCCGAAAGGGGGCCGATCGTATCATTCGGCAAAAAAGGCTGTAGTGCTAGATCTCGTACCCTAAGGTCGGCAAAATATTCCTCCCGCCGTGGGTGGTAAAAGGCATGGAGAGTGAGGTCGCCTCCTCCCATATCCGCTGCCTGTCGTAGCTGTAGATCTGCCCCCATCTCCTCTGCTGAGTAGCGTGCTGATCCTCGTAGCTGCACCCCCTCTGGAATATCCCAGCTAGGCACCTTTTTCCCTTCTTTACCTTCCATTAGCGTGAGCAACCACTCCCGTAGATCACGTCCCGTCTGTAGCTCCAGCGTGGCATCCACCTTTCGACCCTCTGCAAGCGGTTGCTTTGCCACCCCCTTCAGCGAGAGCTCCGCTACCTCTTCCCCTTTCATACGAAGGGCATAGGTGAGCTGATCTTCCATTGTCCCATTCGCCTCTAGTGACACCTCCAGTGGCTTAGAGACCCTTGCCAGGCGTTCCCCCACAAAGCGACCAACATCCTTTGGGGAAAGCACCCCCTCCAGTCGGAGATCTGCCACCCCCACACTATCTGGTAGCCAGCCCCTAAACGGTAATGAAGCCGAACCCTTTAAGTGGGTCTCCCCCACCGATAGCTCCAGCCCCTTGGCTACTAGTCGCTCCCCCTCCTTTCGTAGCGAGAGCCGCCCCTCCTGCAGCACCACTCCATCGCCTACCGCATAGTGTAGATGCTCCAGCTCACCCCGTAGCTCCTCTACACCGCCATACCATACCTCATGCCCCTTTAGCTCGGCATACCATGGTAGGGGCAAAGGCGAAGGCTGTGCAAAGGCACTGCTGTCGCCCAAAGCAGTCAAACCTGCCGCTAGATCTACCGTCGCCGCACCATATCGACCGCTCCCAAGATCTACCTGCACACCCCGCAGATCGCCCCTCGTGATGTAGCTATTAATCCGCATCGGAGTGAGCGAATCAAGGGGAAGGGGGAAGGGGGTGGGGAGGGTGTCTGAGATGGTAGGTGGGGAGAGAAGGGTGATATAGGCCGCCACATTGCGTAGCTCCCCACGAGAGAGCTCTACCAGTAAGTGGGAAGGATCTTTCTCCGGTTCCTTGACCGAATCCCCAGCCGTGATGATTGTAAGGTAAAGGTCGGTATCGTAAAGCCCCAGATTTCCCGCCTCTATTCGTTCCATTGAGAGGTCTAGATCAATGTGATCCAAAGCGAGCCGACCAATGGCCCCTGCTACTTGGATCGAATCATTACTGAGAGAAAAGCGAGCCCGTCCTCGTTCCAGTACCACCCCACCAATCGGCAGGCGCCCACCACGCAATAGAGGGAGCAATCGTACATCCGCGGTGAGCAAACCTACCGACCCCAGTTCATCCCCACTTGCGATCTCTGTAGCCCGAACCTCTTCCAGTCGCAGCTTCAGTGGAAAGGCTACCCCCACACGCTCCCACTCCAGCGCAATGCCAGCGCGCTCTGCTACCTCGGTCCGAACCAAACCCAAGAGCCACCCCTGCACCACAGGTAGGTAGAGGAGTGCCGTACCTAGTATGAGTATTGCAAACACCGTAGCTATACCGATGCCAAGCCACCGTAGCCCTCGCCGCCACCAGCTTCTATAGGCCTTAGGCGAAGGTTCCTCCCCGTCCGCTCCCTGTGGTTCATCACCGCCCTCGTTATTGGACAGAGTGGTCTCTGCCGAAGAGGCTTCGGTGCTGGTCGCTACAGTGGACAGCTGGGTGGATTGTGACTCCCTTTCCTCGGTTCGCTTCATCGTAGGTACGCTATCTATATAATGTGTATGTCTCGTATAAATTGAACTAATGGACACTCTCCTCTCCTCCCTATCGCCCATCGCTCACTCTGCAAATTTACTCATTATTATCCATACCTACCTACCACTCAAACCGATACTTATGGGGTTTGACATCAGAAAGGTCCGTCATCTCATCCTCGACTTATACTCGTCAAAAGAACTGATAGATCGAAAGGACCTGTGCGAGGAGGTAATTACCCATTGATACTCTTATGGATGTCTAGCGATAAGACCTTTCTAATGCGTAACCCCATCAACATTCTACAATAAGGTGGCTAGGTACTCAAACTGTAAGTATCTTTGCTATAAGAGAACAGTCGTAAATAGGGGGCCTTTGGTAATACCACGCCCCTTGGAGTAGAGATACAAATATCGTTCACCTGTAAAGAGAGAATGGATATGAAAGCGTTTCAAGATTATTATACAGAGGAGTTTAGCCATTGTTATGGCTGTGGAAGGCTTAATGAGCATGGACTTCATCTGAAGAGTTACTGGCTGGATAACGATCCTGCTAGTGACACTGCTATAGCCCATTATACGCCACCTAAGTATGCTACTGGTGGCTATCCGCAGAATGTTTATGGTGGACTGATTGCCGCCCTCCTCGATTGCCACGGTAATGGAACTGCCGCAGCTGCTGGGTGCCGATACTTTGGTAGAGATATGGCGTCACAACCTAGTTTGAGGTATGTAACGGCCCACCTTGGGCTCGATTTTCTTGCCCCAACACCAATGGGGTCTCCTCTTGAGCTTCGTGCTACTATTCAAGAGGTCACCGACCGTAAGGTGGTGATGCATCTTGAGCTCTGGGCAGAGCATCAGCTTAGAGTGGAGGGCAGAATGGTCTCTGTCCTACTCCGATGAGCTATTGCTCTAGGAGGCGACTGAGGAAGGGGGCTGTGAAGGTGAGGTGGGTATAGGTGGCGATCACTTTTCCGTGCTGGAAAAGTAGCGTATTGACTGGTTCACCTGTAGCATTGAGTTGGTTGGCGACCCCTTCGTCGGTAGCGGTGAGATGAGAGTAATGAAATTCGTGTCCTTTGAGCGGTACGCCAAAGAGCTCCAGCTGTCGGTAGCCGATGGTGAGTCGGGCTCCTTCCATCGTAGCACTATGATTAAAGAGACCTACCATTGGGTACTCCTTTTCCTCTGCGGTGATGAGGCTCCGGGAGAGGTAGAGCATCCCCCCACACTCAGCGATGAGCGGGGCTTGGCGCTCGGCATAGGCTTTGATTTGTTGAATCATCGCACTATTCTGAGAGAGTTGCTCGGCGTAGAGCTCGGGGTACCCTCCTGGCAGGTAGAGCAGGTCGCACTCGGGGAGTTGGCTATCGTGGATAGGACTAAAATAAGTGATCGTACCGAACTGCTCCAGCATCCGAATATTTTCGGTATAGATGAAGTTGAAAGCTTCGTCGCGAGCCACCGCTATTTTCTTGGTGCCTTTAGGTGCATTACTCCCTATAGTTGATATTGTTGAGATAGACTGATATTGAGAATCAGCAAGCAATTGAGTGAGGTCGATATGTGCTTCTACAAGGTTGGCGGCCTGATTGGCGTGTGCCTCTAGTGCCTCTGGGTCGTCGGTAATCAATCCTAAGTGACGGCTGGGGAGGGTGAGCGTTTTATCCGTAGGGATAGAGCCAAGTACCTTTACCCCTACATCATCAGCTGCGTCACGTAGATAGGCTAGGTGCTTTGGGGAATTGACCTTATTGAAGATCACGCCTAGTATATTGAGCTCTGGCCGGAAGTGCTTGATGCCATATAGGAGGGGGGCGACGCTGTAGGCCATCGACTTGGGTGTGAGGACGAGCACGATCGGCAGACCCAGTACCTCTGCCAGGTGTGCGGTGGAGCCCCGGTCCCGATCATAGCCATCGAAAAGCCCCATCACCCCCTCCACAACAGCTACGTCGCTAGGGGCTTGATAGCTTCGGAAAAGAGTTTGGACACTCTCTTCGCTCTGCATAAAGAGGTCAAGGTTCACGGAATCGACTCCCGATGCATTCTTATGTAGCTTGGGATCGATATAGTCGGGCCCACACTTGAAGGGCTGGACACGGTATCCTTGTCGACTAAGTGCTCTAAGGAGACCGATGGTGATGGTACTCTTGCCACTATCCGAGGTGGGGGCTGCAATAATAAAGGCGGATGGTTTCATAGTTTTTGAGAGATAAAGTTGCCAGTGTCATCAATCAGTAGTATCTCTAAGGAGGCGTGTGGCACAATGGGCTGGCACACCTCATAACAATGCTGGATGATGAACTGGTAGAATTTGGATGCTTTGTTGGGTATTAATTGCCATATTTCTCGTGCTAAAGTGATCCCGCTGATATCAACTTCCTCTCTAGATTCTGTTAGTACCTGCTTGAGAAACTCCTTATCCATCGTTACTTTATGACTGTGGGTATCGAGTTCGCCTGCAGCTAGCTTGACCGCTTTCCCCAGCATGATGCCGAGGGTAATGGTGGGGAAGGAGAGCTGATGAGCAAAAGTAAGGGTCTCGCCAATGAAATTGCCATACTGTATAAAGGCGTTGGGGGGTAGGTGGGGAAACCTTGCTTTGAGGTACTTCTCGGACCTACCACCAGAATTGAGCACCAGGTGCTCGACACCTACCGCTTTGGAGACCTCCATCTCTCGCCGTATGGAGGCGATCCAGGTATCGTTGGAGTAGGGACGAACCACTCCTGTAGTGCCGATAATGGAGATACCATCGACAATCCCGAGGCGTGGGTTGAAGGTGTTCTTGGCAATCGACTCGCCTTGGGGTACGAAGATGGTCACCTCTACGCCTACTTGGGTGAGGTCGAGCATCTCCTCGCAAAGGGAGGTGATCATTCTCCGTGGCGTCTGATTGATAGCGGGACCACCGATCTCTAGTCCTAGCCCAGGAAGGGTCACTCTGCCTACGCCGATGCCTTGCTTAAACTCCACCCCCTCTTTCCCTTTGTGGAGAGCTACCGTGGCACAGATTTCAGCACCATTGGTGAC
This sequence comes from Porphyromonas sp. HMSC077F02, assembly GCF_001815465.1. NCBI lineage: Bacteria > Pseudomonadati > Bacteroidota > Bacteroidia > Bacteroidales > Porphyromonadaceae > Porphyromonas > Porphyromonas sp. HMSC077F02. The sequence continues at coordinate 44,635 of NZ_KV820632.1, forward strand.
GTCGGGGTCATCGCCTGAGTACTTTATCGCTACTGCGGTGGCTTCGTTGCCCTTGACGGTGACCGATTGAATGGGGAAGGGGATGATTTCTCCATCGGGAAGGGTGACCTCGACCGTGGAGAGCTCAATCTCCTCTAGGAGGGCTACAAGGGCTGCTTTGGTGGCAGCGGTGGCGGTGGTGCCTGTGGTGAAGCCAATCTTTTGGGAAAAGAACTCTGGGAGCAACTGCTCTATCCCTCGCCTGAGCCCTATCTTTCCGGTGACGGTGAGATTGGGGGTATAACCAAGGGAAGGGCGAGTAATAGCGATTACAGATATGCCTAAGGAGAGCGCAGTAGAGACTTTTTCGGTAAAGCCACTAGTGGTACCACTCTCCTTCACAATGATCAGGTTGGGCTGTAAGGTGCGGAATAACGCTTCATCGCTCAGCTCTTGATCGTAGTAAATGATCTTGGAACGAGGAATACCTGTCCGCTCAATGGTCTTCTCGGTTTCGGCAATCGGCATCACCCTGAAATAGGTCTCGTGCTCTTGCCAGTAGCTCTGTAGCTTTGCGATGCTATTCACACCGGTGAGTGCGAGTACCTTGGTAGGCTTTGCTTGGAGAAGTCGGGCGATGGCTTCCTCAAAAGTGGAAACCTGCTGCACCTCCTCTGGAATGGTAGGAAACTCCCTTTCGTATCTAATCACAGGTAGGTGCAAGGCACCCACATTGCTGTGTAGATTGGTGGCAAAAGGGTGGGCGGCATCGATGATGAGCCCTACGCTATGCTCTTGGCAAAAGGCCTGAAGCTCCTCCTTGTCTTTGCCTCCAGTAATATGGATCCCATTGTGTAGTGTGATCTCTTGGGAGTTGCCAAAAGTAGAGTAGTAAAATGGTACTCCTGCCTCTTCGCACACCTCTACACACCTACGACCTTCGGTGGTTCCGCCTAAGATTAATAGTTTCATAGTAGTCTTTGGAGGAGCTCTTCGATGGAATCAATGGCTATCGGAGGTGTATCGGGGCGGTGCAGTACTATCTTCCTTCCGCTGGTATCGATGTAGGTGGGGGTCTCTGTCTCGCGATCTGCTAAGATGCGGTTGCGGAGTAGTGCTTTGCGAACCATGGAGAAGAGGTGGCCGTGACCGATTACTTTAATGCGTCTATCGTAATCATTTTCGATCCGAAATAGTCCAGTAGTTTGGTCGAAAATGATCTCTTTTTGTTCGAAGAAACGACTGAGCACTCCGGAGAGGGCTAGATCCTCAGGGGTGCCGATATGGAGGTGACGCTCGTCGTCCATCAGCCATATTTTATCTGCAATTTGGAGGGCGAGCTCCAGGTCGTGAGTGGAGAGGAATATGGTTTTATTCAACTCTCGAGAGAGACGGTGCAGCAGTTGCATCATATCTACTTTGGAAGGGAAGTCGAGGAAGGCGGTAGGTTCGTCTAAGATGATGATGGGGGTCTCTTGAGCCAATGCTTTGGCGATCATGGTCTTTTGGCGCTCTCCATCGCTAAGACTGTGTACCATGCGGTCTCGCAGTTTCTCAATACGCACCTGCTGAATGGCTAGATCTACAGCTTGGCGGTCTTGAGAGGCAAGGCGACCCCAGAAGCCTGTATAAGGGCTTCTCCCGAGGGCTACGAGCTCACGGACGGTCATGTTATTGGCATCTACCTTTTCAGTGAGTACTACGCCGACTACTTTGGATAGTTCGCTCTCTTTGTACTGGTTGATATCTTTATCTTGCACCAATACCTCTCCCGCTAGCTTGGGCTGGAAGCGGGCAATGGTGCGGAGTAGGGTAGATTTTCCCACTCCGTTGGAACCGAGGAGGCAGGTTAATTCACCTGCATTGACTGAGGCGGTGAGGTGCTTGGCAACAACCTTCTCCCCATTTTTCTGCTTGTACCCAATGGACAAGTCCCTAAGTGCAATGGTCTTCATCATATTATCTCAGTTCTTCTGCGATCAAATAAGACGGATATCACTATTGGGGCACCGATCAAGGCGGTGACGGAGTTGATGGGGAGTGCCCCTTCGAAGCCTGGCATGCGAGCGATGAGGTTGCACAGTAGTGAAAGCGAAGCCCCTACCACGGTCACCGCGGGCACCAAAATGATGTGATTGGAGGTGGAGAATAGGGTGCGACAAAGGTGAGGCACTGCCATGCCTAGAAAGACGATCGGACCGCAATAGGCGGTGACAATGGCGGTAAGGACGCAGGAGCAGAAGATGATCACGTTGCGGGCCTTGGTGTAGTTGAGACCTAAGTTGCGGGCGTAGTTTTCGCCTAGGAGGAGTAGGTTGAGTGGCTTAATGAGCAGGAATGAGAGGGGAATCAAGATGAGCATGATGATGACGAAGGTGTAGACTTGATCTCCACTCAGCTTGGAGAAGCTACCAAGACCCCAGATGACGTAGCTACGGACATCTTCATCGTTGCTGAAGAACTTGAGTACTCCGATGATGGCATTGGCAATATAGCCGATCATGACGCCCATAATCAGTAGAATGGCATTGCCTCGTACCTTTTTGGAGATGAGAATGATCAGCACCATCACTGCCATTGCCCCTATGATCGCTGCAATGGATACGGCCATTTCTCCTATAAAGCCCATGCGAGTAAGGGCTTTTTGGCTGATACTTCCCGAGAGGAGTATCAAGGTAGCTACTCCTAGGCTCGCTCCGGAACTAATACCTAACTCTGAAGGACCTGCAAGAGGATTGCGGAATACGGTTTGCATCTGCAGTCCACTGATAGAGAGTGCAGCACCAGCAATGAAGGCAGTGATAGTTTGCGGGAACCGACTTTTCCATATAATATTATTCCAGATCTCACCCCCAGTAGTCTCTTTCCCAATCAGTATGCGGAAGACATCTAGCGTGGGTATCGGAATGGTACCTAGGGCTAGATTGAGTAGGAAAAAGAGGAGTATGGTGAAGATGCCCAGTACAAAGAGAATGACATTGCGTTTGGTAGCCATACGGATAGGGATTACTTCAATACGTCATAGAAAACAGGCTGGTGATCTGGAAGCAATTGTGGGTGAAAGGCCTTGATAAGGTCGGCCAATACCACATCTGGCTCTACGGGCGATAGCTCGTAGAAGGGACGCTCGGAGAGATTGCAGTAGACCACTTTCTTATCCTTAAATGCCTTGAAGTCTCGGTAGCGGCTATCTGTCTTATCAAGTACCTCGTAGCTATATTTGTCTGGATAGCTATTGAGAATTCTCCAAAAGTCGGCATTGGCGCCTTGTGCGTAAACGGTTTCGAAGTCCACGTAGAAGCCACCCGACTCTTCATTGTCCATCATGAAGTATTCTGCCCCGGCATCGGTGAACTGATGGGCAAGATAACTTTCTCCACCCACTACGTACCAGTTGCCACCGTGGAGCTCTCCACTCAGTACCTTTGGTCGTTCAATAACCTCTGGAATTAAAGCTTTTAGGGCGTTGTATCGCTCCTCTATGCCACTGAATATCGTCTCCGCACGCTCTTCATCGTCAAGGAGTAGGGCAATAAACTTGATCCATTCAGCTTGCCCAAGAGGGGTTAGCTCCTTATATCCAAGAAAAGTCACTAATGGAGTGCCGAGCGTTTGTAGCACATCATAGCCCCCTCGCTTAAAGGGGGAAACTAGGATGATATCAGGCTGGATCGCCATAATGAGTTCGGTATCAAAGTTCCCTTCAATGCCAATGCGTTTGCTACGACCATCTGCCAATTGTGCTTTCATCTGTTCGTTGAAAAGAAAGCGGGTGCTCGGCATTCCCACCACTTTGTCGATTGCATCGAGCTTGATAAAGTTGGAGAGTTGGAGAGTAGTCATAACAATTGCACGCCTCACTGGCGTCTCAATCACTACATAATCATTGGGGATTCCTTTGGGTTGCGTGCCTCTTGGAACTAAGGCATACTTCCAAATCTGTTCGTTTTCATTGGCAGGATCAGTCATATCTACCAAGGTGTAGCCCTCCCCTTTTTGGATGTTCAATCCTTTGGCATACTTGATATAATCTACTGATTCGAGCTGTTCGCTCTGGTTGCTTTGATCCTCTTTGCAAGACCAAAGAGCTATCATAGCGAATAATAAGATGAGAATACGCTTCATACGCTTTGAGGTTTTATGACAATGATTGAAAAATAGGGGCAAGTGCGAGAGAGAAAGCTTTCCAGATCCGAGGTGAGGAATTGCTTCTCATCTCCAAGCCACTCCATATAGGTAAATGGGTAGTTCCCTTGGCGGAGCAACTCTTTGATGCTCTCTTGGTAAAGGGATAACTTCATGATGGCAACAACCGAACCATTGGCAAGAGGAGTGAGCACATCGGAGGGAGTGTTGATTTGGGAGAGGAGTGTGAGGTTTTGCCCTTGCTCTACAAGAGGTACCATAGCTTGTGCCATACCAGCGACGAATGATGGGACGCCTGGTATCACCTCCACTTTTGCACCACGTTTGGTAAGCTCTGCGACGATCTTAAAGGCAGATGAGTAAATGCCGGCATCACCAATAGTGACGAGAGAAACCTGTTGCTCCTCCTTATAAAGATCATAAAGCCTTTGAGTGACTTTGTCGTACACCCCTGTAGCCAAACTTGGATCTTTTTTCATCGGGATATCAAACTGCTCTACTTTTAGGAGAAGATCCTCAAGCGGCTTCAGACGCTCTAGCACTCTCACAGCTTCCCCACTAGGAGCAAAGATAATATCACTCTCTTTTAACGCAGTAAAGGCTCTTAGTGTGATATTATCAGGGGCTCCACTCCCTAGAGATATGATTTTAATCGAACTCATTTTCGGAATAGATGTTTGAATGAATCATTGTAGAGTTTGGACAGGCCTTGGCGATTATCAATCGCCTCACCCACTACTATTAGCGTGGTGAGTGTCAACTTATTGTCCCGAATGATTTGTGCCAGGTGTTGTAGCTCTCCTCTAATGATCTTTTGCTCTTTCCACGTGAGTTTGTGGCAAACTGCTACGGGCGTCTCAGGTGGGTAGTGTACCAGCAATTCGCTTTGCACCTTTTCTGCCAAAGTGGCACTGAGGTAGATGCACATAGTGCTTTGAGAGGCAGCCAACTTGTGGAGTTGCTCCTTCTCTGGCATAGGAGTTCGCCCTTCTCCACGGGTGAGGATGATGCTTTGCACCTTCTCCGGAATGGTGAATTGAGACCTCAATTCTGCTGCCGCTGCGAGGAATGATGAGATACCAGGGGTGATGTGATAGCTCATACCTGCTTCGTCGAAGAGTGCCATCTGCTCCTGAATGGCACCATAGATGCAAGGGTCACCCGTATGCAGACGTACAATCAGGCAGTGGCGGTCGTAAAACTCCTTCATAAGGGCAAATTGCTCCTCCAAATTCATGTCGGCAGAGCTCCGAACTGTAGCACCTGGTTTAGCGTAATAGGTGAGTTCAATTGGCACCAGACTACCTGCATAGAGGATTAAATCGGCTTGCTGTAGGAAGTGCTTTCCTCGCACTGAAATAAGCTCTGGATCGCCAGGACCTGCCCCCACAATCTCTATATGGCCGTGGGGTAGGGCATTGGCATCAATGGCTAGGGCAAAAGTGAAGTCGTTTCCCTCCGATAGTTTTCCTTTTTGTTTCTCAATAACCAATACTCCGCCATTTGATGCAAGAAGAGCCGCTGCTTCAGATACACTGGGCGAGGAGGTTACCTCATTGACTTTATTGGAAGGGTTGGGCACCTCTATCTCCTCGAGTTGATCAGCTGAGTAGTATTGTGGCACTATCCCCAGTTTCTCCCCAAGTCCCTCAATAATTGGTTCGCCTCTTTTTAGCTCAATGCTATTGATGCTCGCTATGGAGAGCTCCGAGAAACCTGCCGTATGGAGTTGTTGGAGGATGTAATCGCTGACCCCCTCAGGATTGGCTTTGTGACGGCACCCAATACCTAGATGTAGTACCTGAGGTCGGTATAAAACTTGAGGAATATTGAGGTCAGAGAGCACGCTTGGCGTCACCGCAATTAGCAGTTGATACTTAGAGATATCCAAGTCTTCTAGATGGTAGTAGACATCTACATAGCTGGGCTTCGTACGCTCTAGGTAGTCGCATCGCATATCTAGCAAAAGAGCGGTTGGAACGCCGTCTACAAACTTGGTGATTGCCTCATTGAGGGTCGCTCCTACCGTTTCCAATTTCCAGCCAAACTGTCTAGGAAGCGTATCAAGTGCCCAAAGCCCTTGTCGGTCACTTTGGGTAGTGATGATGGGTTCCGCCCCTAGTATTGAGGCAATTCGGCTAGCCCATTCATTTGCTCCACCAATGTGCCCCGATGCCACTGAAATGACATATTTGCCAGTGGTGTCAATACATATAATGGCTGGGTCGGTATGTTTATCCTTGAGATAAGGAGCGATGCTCCGGACGCAAATTCCCATTGCAGAGAAGAAGACGACTAGGTCGTGCTCCGCCATTACCCGCCCCGTTTCTTCCTGAAGGTCCACAATCTTCTCAAAGCCCTCAAGCTCCCTAGTGCTATAGAGCTTTCCTCCCAATTCTGAATGTAGTTGGAGCGCTTTCTCCTTCGCTACCTCAGAGAGGATAATAATGCCTATATTTTGATTCATCATTTTATTGCTTTCATCACCCTTATCGGGTTGTTATTATCGATAGCGATCTCCACCTCTTTTATGATGGTGCCAGATACCTTCTCAATGGCTACTCTGAATAGATCTTGACTCTCCTGCGAAACTGAGTTAAAGACCAAGAGACCCTTCTCTGGCAATAACGGCCAAACCTTACCTACGATCTCCACCAGTTTTCCACCATGACCTCCGATAAAGGCACAATCTGGCTTAGGTAAATCATCCGTCTCAACCTCGCAAAAGTCCCCTCCTCTAAAGTCGATGCCTGGAGTGCCAAACTTCTTGCTATTGGAGGAAAGTAGCTCCTCCCCTTCAGGTCGGATCTCAAAAGCTACCATTCTAAGGTGTGGAAATTGCAGCTTCGCTTCAATGGAGACCGAACCGGTACAACTACCGATATCCCAAAAGACGTGGCGATTATTCAGCTCAAGCATAGAAAGAGAGAGTAATCTAATGGGGCTCTTAGTCAACATCTTAGCCCGACCATTGAGGAGGTGAAATGCCTCATCCGGTATCCCAAAGTACTTCTGCCTAGGACTTGTCTCCACCAATATCATATTGTAGGGATAGCTAAACTCCCTCTCCGCCACCTCTGAGAGCGACAGTTCACTCACCCGTTCCTCCTCCTGATTACCTAGCAGTTCGCCTACGTATGCCTTGTAATTGTCGTACCCATAGTCGAGCATCCGCTGAGCCACCGTAGCAGGAGTATGCTCTTTGCGATCCAATAGCAATCCGATCATCGATTCTCTTTGGATAAGAGCTCTATCAAACTCATGCCAAGGACGCCCCGTAAGGGTTACTTCGTGCATACTCTGGTAAGGCAATAGGGCACGGTGAGCCAGCATTTGTAGGGAGTGAAAACTAGGGTAAACCTTTACCGTCGCCTCAGGAATATGCCTCATAATGGTCTCCCCAATTCCATTGAATAGTGGGTCGCATGAGGCAATGACCACCAAATCATCAAATTGGCGATACTGCTCCATCAACGCTCCCATAGGAGGTACCACCTCTATCCATTCGTGTTTGCTCGGAAGGTAAGGTTTGATAATCTCGTAGTGTCGCTTTCCGCCTGAGAAGTGGTATCCCTCCTGAAGCACCTTGAGCACTTCAGGGCGGAAAAACTGCTCTCGATTGTCGTCTATGCCTATTATCGTAATCTTCATAGGAGGAAGAGGTTATACGTCGCGACCTGGTCTTAGTGCCTCTGCATCATCAAAGGTGAGAATCGCATTGCACAGTGTTGCAGCAAGATTGCTACCTCCTTTACGGCCGTCAATAATCAACTTAGGAATATTACGGAAAGGTTTCACCGCATGCTTCGACTCGCAAACGTGTACGAACCCAACTGGAGCCGCAATGATACCCATAGGCTTTGCCTCTCCTTTTCGGATTAAGCTGGCCAATTCTAGTAGGGCTGTTGGTGCATTACCAAAGGCAAAGAGGGCATCGGGGTGCTCTGCCACTGCCAGACGAATACCTGCCTGAGTACGGGTGATACCTAGACGATCCGACATCTCCTTGGTACGAGGGTCTGAGAGGTAGCACTTAGCCTCAATGCCCAATCTTTGAAGAGCCCCTTTGCGAATACCAGAGGTGACCATCGTAACATCAGTAATAATGGTCTTGATTTTCCCTGAAACACACGCCTCATGCAGTCTCTTCACAGCATCGGGATCGGAGTAGAATATCTGCTCCATTTCAAAGTCGGCAGTGGTATGAATCGCGTGGAGTAGAGCCCACTTATGATCCAGCGGAATCTCAGGGTTCTTGAGCTGAGACTCTATCGTTCGGAAGCTCTCGATCATAATTTGCTGACCTAGCTTGGTATCTTTATCCGCTTTTTCACGATAGTATCCACGAGGCGTAATCATGCGATTGCGGGTCGTAAATGTCTGGCTATTTCCAATGATCACCATGGTAAACATATCAATCTGCTCTGCATCAAATTCTGCAAGAGTAGTGTAGGTCACCTCTTGATCCTCACGGCCAGCTTGGCGAACAATGCCCACAGGAGTATTAGCGTCCCGCTCTTTCAAGAATAGTTCGCGTAGTCGCTCAATCTGCCAGTACCGCTTGACACTCTTAGGATTATAAATCGCTGTGATAAAGTCCGCCTCGGCAGCAGCGATGATTCTTCGCTCAATCTTTGCCCACGGCGTCATAAGATCGGAAAGCGAGATGATACAGAAGTCGTGACCAATGGGAGCCCCCAATATAGAGGCCGCCGTCTGAAAGGCTGAAATGCCTGGGAGTACCTCAATCTCAATAGCACTCTTCAGCTCCTCCGCCATCTCATAGATAAGGGGAGCCATACCGTAAATGCCAGCATCTCCAGAACTAATCACAGCCACCTCCTTACCTTCATCGGCAAACCTAAACGCCTCTCTAGCTCTTGCCGTCTCCTGACGCATTCCTGTATCTACACACTCTGTATCAGGTCGGAGGTAGTGCGAGACAAACTGGAAGTAGTACTTGTAGCCAACCACTACATCCACCTTGCCTAAAATATCCCTTGCCCCAATGGTCAGGTCGCGCTCACTACCCGGACCTATTCCAATCACATATATCTTTCCCATCACATTTATTTATCAATTAAACTCTATCAATTAAACAACTATCTATACTTTTGCCCTCACTTAACAAAGCTAAGGGTTTCTCGTATCAAAGCAAAATGTTTTAGGTATCAAACAAAAATGTTTTAGGTACCAAACAAAACTCTTTCCTATATCAACAAAACCCCACCACTACCTAATTGGTTCGGTAGGTGGTGGGGTGAGGTCATTGATATCTAATTATCTATCTAGTTTTATGATACGATCTGCAAAGAAACCGGGCTTCAGTTTGGCTGCCTCAGTCACCTTTTCTGTCGCAAATTCATACTTATAGAATTTAGTCTGAGTGTCATCGCTGATACCAAGAAGGGCGTAGTCTTCTTCTACAACGATAAGTTCTGAGTAAGTACCACCTTGGCTTGTTGGAATCTCCTTGATACGGTACTGATCACCTCCTGGGGTTAAGTCTATCACCGCCCAAATAAATCTTCTAGGTACTTTCCAACTATTTTTGTCAGCTTTATTTTTAGGACTCTCCAAGTAAGCAAGCACTTTGGTTCCTCTCATGTGGTGAATAGTCAGAATCTTATTCTCATCAAAGATGTCAAGTTTATAGTTGGGGTCAATTCTAAACTCCCCGGCTTTAATACGCAAGATGTGTCCATGCTGCTTCGTAGATGAAGTGGCATCATCTCTTACCGTATTACATAGCATATAGTAGTCTCCATTTGGCATAAAGAAGCCATTCTGCTGTCTGAGTGACCCAAAAGATACTGATCCTGGACGATCTACACGCTTCTCCTTGTAGATATGCTCCACTGCCATATTGTCGGGATTAATCGTAGCGGTAAAGAATGCTTTGTGGCTATCCAGACCCATTTTAGGCTTTTTCTTATCCTCATGCCTGAAGTTGAAAAGCAACTTGTTATCAGCCTTTCGGTATGCCAATAGCCCACAGGAAGAGAATATTTCGTCCTCTGCTATCTTGCCTAATTCTGGGAAGTCAAGTGTACCTTTAGCTATGACTTCCATACTCTCAGTATTGATCTTAACCCAATTCATTTTATGCTTTTTAGGTGCTCTTTTATCTTTGCTGTCGGGTGCACCTATAAGCACAAGTGTATTGTCATCTAGCCATTCATGTGCAAACCGTCGGTCTGAGAGTTCTGGCATTGGGAATACTTTGATAATTTCTACTCCAGCATCAGTAATCTTATACTTACCAAAGTTGTTCCCATCTGCAGGACGGCTAATACTATAGTAATAGCCCTTGTGATAGATGACAAAAGGAGTGATACCAGATTTAAGCGTTTCTGCACCTTTCCCTATGATATCATATTCCCCTTCAAGCAAGGTGGGTATTTTCTTAACTACGTGTGCATCTTGTTTCTCAGTAGAGGAGGTACCTTCTCCAGTCGCCAACCACAAATCATAGAGGTTTTCAGCTGGCTTTTCTGGATTCTCAGGATCCTTTGGATGCTCTGGTAGCTCTGGCACATCAGGCTTCTTCGGATCTTTACCTTTAGGGGTATCGTTGCTGCCACAGCTTGTGGTTAAAGCGATCACTAAGATGGCTAATAGTTGGATAATTGACTTGCGTTTCATTTAAGTTATCTGTTTAATTAAAGAATGTGGTAAGTTTACAGAAGAGAGAGCGTCCTGGCTTCTGAAGCATATAGTTATCGTAATTGATCTGATCAAAGAGATTATTGCAGTTAATGGATAATTTCTGCTTGCCCTTATTCCAAGACCAGGTAGCACCAATGTCGGTGGTTGATTGGGTGGGGATAATAGCCTTAGAGCTTTTAGAGCCAAGAGCCGCCCATGAAAGATAGAACCAGTGGACATATCCATACGAGGCATTAATCCTTAGGTCACTTTCCTTCAGACCAAAAGGCTCCTGAAAATTAATCCCTAGCGAGCTATTGGTGTAGAAAAAGGGTTTGTTGGGTATCCGGTTATTATAGGTAATATCTATTCGGCCATCGGGAAGCTTCTCGCTTCTATTCCTTTCATCAACATAGGTTGCATTCACCCCCAAGTCAATCAGATTTTTATATCGATACTTGAGATCAATCTCACCTCCAAACACTCGTGCTGCCCCTACATTTTTATAGGTACCTAATCCTTCACCTATAATATCTCTTCGGATATAATCTTTTACATCACGCATGAAAAAGGTCCCCTCGTAGTTGATAGAGTGGTTACTATTAATTCTCCAAGCCCCATAGAGGGCAAGGTTGAGGTTGTGTGCTCTTTCAGGGTTGAGCTTGAAATTGGGGTAGATACTAGCCCCATTACCGAATAACTCTCGTGCCGTAGGGAGCCGAGTTGCATTTTCGTAGGAGAGTTTTAGCGAAATCTCTTTGGCAAAGGTGACACGTGCCCCCAAACCATACCCTATATTATTGCGAACCACTTTACGCTCCACATCACGAACTCCAGTAATCCAATACATATCCTCTTGCTCAATAGAAGATTGGAGGATATAATCCTTCAAAAAGAGAGTGGAATTGATCCTATCGCCCCACCAGTAACTACTGTACGAAAGTCCAATAATATGGCGTGCTAAGAAGTCACTTGTTGGGATAAAATCCTCATCATAGCTATCACTCCTATTATTATGATTGGCGGTTAGGGTATAATTTAGGTTGAGGGTACTCGCATTAGTTAGCCGATAGGCCAGATTACCCCTTACCACAGTGGTTGGTCGTTTAATATGCCGGAGCATTTTGCCGCGTTGAGTGATCTCACTCCTATTGGACTCCAAGAACGAACCATCCCAAAAGTACTTTCTAAAGGTGGTATCAGCAAAAAGGACATGGTCCAAAGTATGAGAGGCAAATAGTTTTGCCGTCAACCCCTTCACCAATAAATTCCTCTTGCTATAGTTGAGAGAAACTCTAAGGGCATCTCGGTACCTCTCAGCATCACCAATCACCAGTTTTTGGCTCAAACCAGTTTGAATCTCACTCTTGCTATTGGCATAGTAGACACCGATGAGTGCTTCATCCGCCCATTTAGTTTGAGTGAATCCAGCTTGTATTTCTCCGTTGATAGAACGGTAGCCATCGTGAAATCTTCGGTAATCCCCCGTTTGGTATTCATTGGCCTCTGGATTCCACACATCCACTCCACGCATCATATAGTTATTACGAGTAGAGGTGAGACTACCATTACCACGGACGGTAAAGCCATTGCTTTTCACCCTGTATTCTCCACTAAGGTTAGCACCATAAGTGTGGAAAGAACCCCCGTTGATGGAGGCCTCAAGATAGTTCTTATTCTCCTTGCGGGTGATGATGTTGACAGCACCGCCAAGGGCATCTAGCCCTAGTTCGGGAGGGACCACTCCTTTGTAGATCTCCACCCTATCCACAATGTTGATGGGTAGATTGGCTATGTTGGTACCACTGCCTAGTGAGGTGAGTGGTACCCCATCAATGAAGTATCTAATCGCATTGCCACTTAGTCCCGTCAAGGTGAGGTCGAAATTAGAGCCGATGCCTCCTTCCTCTCTAATCCTTACCCCGCTGGTCTGTCCCAATAGGTTATTTAAGCTGTTGTTGGAGGCGGCGTATGGGCGGACATTGAGGCTTTTGGCAGCGTAGACCCCCTCTTGCATCTGCTTGCTGTAGTCGGGACCTACCACTAATACCTCTCCTAGTTGCTTATAATCCTCCTTTAATTGAATGGTTACGGAACTATTCTTGGAGAGGTTCACCCTTTTGTGAGTGGTTTTATAGCCAAGTAGCGAGGCACGGAGTAGGTAGCTGCCCGACTTCAAGTTGAGCGAGAAGCTACCAGTCTGATCGGCTGCTGCCACATTGCCTTTACCCTCTATGGCAATCACTGCGTAAGGTAGTGGATGATTTTTTTCATCCACTACCTTTCCATTTATCTGGTAAGTCTGAGCGGTTGCTATGGTAGCAGTCAGAACTAGGATAAGCGAAAGAAATAGTCTATTAATCATCAGCGTGCATCTTTTCACCCGTTACCTCATAGACTTTTTTCTTCTCACCAATGAGCAATCTTCTATATTGAGAGTAGAAGTCTATTTTGTCGTTGAGGATCTGTTGTAGCTCAGGTAGTTCGCCTAGTCCTTCGAGCCTTAGTTCTACCTCAAATCCCGCCTTGGTTAAGTTTTCCTTCCAATCCTCGGCGATATCCTCCTTGGCATGCTCCCCAGCCACAATCATAAGAGGACGAAGTACCACCTTCTTTAATCCTGTAGCTTTAAGTCTTTGAAGTGCTTGCTCGTAGTAAGGGTAGCCCTCTACGCAGCCGATGATCACATTAGGGTGCCCACTTAACATCAGCATGTGGTCCAGCATCGCGTATTGTGCAGTAGCCACATCGTAGGTGCCGTGACCTACCCAAATAGTTGCCATATCTGGTTGGCTATCAGCCGTGATAAGCTTGATTAGCTTTTCGTAGTCTGCTTCGTGGAATAGTAGCGGAGTTGCCACTCTTATCTTCTTAAAGTTAAAGGGTAGGTGGGCTACTTCACGGATTACCGAGGTGACCTCTACACCATTGGTAATAGAAGTGGAGATCACTAGTACATGGGTATAACCTTCATTGTGTAGTTGTTGTAGGGCCTCAGTAGGATTGAGTTTGATGATCCCCTTATTATCCTTTAGTCGTTTGATGATGATACGAGAGGTATAGGCTTCACGTACCTCAAGATTGGGGTGACGCTCCTTAACTGCCTTGTTAATGGCATCAAGTGTCACAGCTCTGGTATCATCGTGTGTGGTACCGAAGTGGGTGATTAAGATGGCCCCTTTATCGCCCTCCTGTAAATTTTCAAATAGAGGGTCCTCAATAAACACCTTGTTTTGAGCACTCACCTGCTGATGGCATAGCATAGAGATAAGAACTGCCATAGTCCCTAGCAATAATTTCCTCATAAGTCTGAAATGGTTTCCGACATCAATATAACAGCACTCTGCACCCCGGAGCACCACAATACACACTATGATATGGCAGGTTTCCTGACTTGCTTTACTTTGGAATACCTTCCCACCTGATAAGGCAGTGGTAAATACGAATATCCAAAGCTTATTTCAAAGCTCACAGTAGCGGGCACTGCTCCAGACTTTCACTGGATTCCCTTTTATAGGCTATCTAAAGAGTCGAATAGTCTATCACCATATCTGTCTATCTACCTACAAAGGTAGTAATATTTAGGGTGCTTAACAAATATTGGGAAAGGTTTATGTGCGCCTGTGGCGGAGGGGTACCTCATCGGACAAGTCGGACAGGTCGGACGAGTCGGACAAGTCGGACGGGTAAGGACCCCGGCCGAGGGGGTCAGACCTAGATGGGGTTTGTGGTTTCCTGAAAAAGGTTGACTCCGTTAAT
>NZ_KV820633.1:0-42562 GCF_001815465.1 Porphyromonas sp. HMSC077F02
CCGTATCACACGAAATGTCGGATGAACCATTTTTTTCTGTATCATGGTAATGCTCAATAAGTGCACGATAATGTTGCACGAAGTGCCATTCTCCAATTAGCCTCTTTTGAGCCTAGCTATAGAGCTTCATAACCCGATGGTATATCAAGGCAAAAAATTAGATGCAACTAAGCATTTGCTTAGATGCATCTAATCATTTGCTTAGTTGCAACGAACCGATTGCTTAGTTGCAACTAAACTAGCGCCTTTATACGACACTGAGTATCAACCTATTACAAAAAAACATCTTTTAATACCCTATTTTCCTCAAGAAGTTCGCAGGTAAAATTGAATTATTGCCACCTTACCAGTAGAGCTATAGTAGGATCAACTCTGCAACTAGGTTGCAGAGAAAAGGGTCTATCTTTGTGGAAGTAATAACAATCAAACAGGTACAAGAATTATGGGAGATAGTCATAGTCACGATCACGGACATGAGGAGGAGGAGGTTAGTCTGAAGCCAATTTGTATATCGGCAGTCATCCTAGTGCTCATTATTGCGGGTCAGCACTTCTGGAGTTGGTGGCCACAGGGCTGGCTACAAAATGTGCTATATATCCTTGCATTTTGTCCGGTCGGCATTCCAGTGCTGGTTGAGGCATGGGAGTTATTGAGGAGAGAGCACTCCTTTTTCAACGAGTGTGCCTTGATGTCAATTGCAGCCATTGGCGCATTCTTTATTAACCAACAGACAGAGGCGGTACTCCTAATGCTACTATATCAATTAGGAGAGTACCTACAAGACAAAGCTGTCCATAAGGTACGCCACGATATCTCCAAGATTGCCGATGTACGCAGTCAAACCGTCTTAAAGATTTTAGATCAAGGGACCCTAGAGATCCCAGCCAATGAAGCTAAAGTAGGCGACCACCTGAGGGTAATACCTGGCATGCGGGTATCGCTAGATGGGAAACTTCTCTCAGAAGAAGCCCTCTTGGATCTCTCCGCTCTCACAGGCGAGAGTATGCTTGAGGAGAGAGAAAAAGGCTCAGAAATCCTTGCGGGGAGTGTCGTAAGTGCACGCCCTATAGATATTGTAGTGACCAAACCATACGAGGATAGCACATTGGCACGTATCCTTCAGATGACCGAAGAGGCGAGCGAACGAAAGCCTGAAACAGAGCGACTTATTCGCAGATTTGCAAGAGTCTATACACCAATTGTTTTCGGTCTTGCTCTCCTTGTAGTATTAGCACCATGGATATGGAGCTTGGCATCTTCTAGCTTCCAATACGAGTTCTCTGATTGGCTCTATAAGGCACTAGTCTTCTTGGTAATCTCTTGTCCTTGTGCATTGGTCATCAGTGTCCCTCTGACCTATTTTAGCGGCATGGGTGCTACCAGTCGTCATGGACTACTATTCAAAGGTGCTCTCTACCTAGAGGAGCTAAGAAGGATTACAGCAGTAGTTTTTGATAAGACCGGCACCCTCACAGTAGGAGAGTTTGAGGTAAAGAAAGTGCTCACCTCAGGGATCAGCAGTGAGGAAGCATTGGGTTACATAGCAGCAGTAGAGGCACACAGCAGCCACCCTATGGCACAAGCTATTCTTAGGCATACTACAGAAAGCAGCCACAAGCAAGTAAAGGATATCGAGGAGGTAACGGGAATGGGGCTGACAGCAATAAGCCAAGATGGCGAAAAGCTACTTGTGGGAAGTGAACGGATGATGCACAAGGAGGGACTTGAGGTACCTGAATCTCTATCGCCAAGGGGGAAAAGTGCTGTGTTACTTGCTATCGGTGGTGTAGTGAAAGCCACGGTAATTCTCTCCGACCAAATCAAAAAGCAGAGCAAAGCGACCATCAACGAACTACAAAAGTTTGGGATAAAGAAACTGGTGATGCTGTCGGGCGACAAACCAGAAGTGGTCCAAGCAACAGCCAAAGAAATAGGTATTAGTGACGCAAGAGGTGCCCTACTCCCTGATGACAAGATGAGAGCGGTTGAGGAATTGATGGAAAAAGACCGAGTAGCCTTTGTGGGTGATGGGCTGAATGATGCACCAGTGATGACTATGAGCCACATAGGTATAGCAATGGGAGGTATTGCCAGTGATGCAACCATAGAGGCTGCAGATGTGGTGATTCAAGGCAACGATCCATACAAAGTGGTCCAAGGGATAGAAATATCGCGGAATACCCATAAGATTGTGATTCAAAATATTATCTTTGCACTAGGCTTCAAGCTAGCGGTGATGATTTTGGCACTTATGGGATTTGCGTCGCTGACGCTTGCAGTGCTCGCCGATGTGGGGGTGACGCTCCTTGCAGTACTCAATTCACTCCGCGCACTCTACTTTAGAGCCAAACCATTTAATTAAGAAAAGACTATGGAACGAGAAAGACTATCCAAGCTACTCAGTCACTTTGGGGTAAGAGTAACCCCTGTAAGGTACCTCCTCTACCAAGCCCTTGAAGAGGCTACTGTAGCAATGAGCCTTAGCGACCTAGAGATAGAGCTACGCACGGTAGATAAAAGTAGTATCTTTCGCAATCTACAGTTATTTCTCGAAGCAGGTCTTATCCACCAAATACAGGATGGTAGTGGCATCGCAAAATATGCTGTTAGTCAGGTAGAGAGTGCCGACCACCCCTTGACCCACGCCCACTTCACCTGCCGCAAGTGTGCCGAGACGATTTGCCTAGAGGGCATCACCTTGGATCTTACACAGCTAGCTATTCCAGAGGATTTCCAAGTAGATGGATACACCCTCATACTCAAAGGCATTTGCCCACATTGTAAGCGCTGAGCAGTGTAGCTACCGATCCGCTGCCCTCTAAAACCTCCTTCCCCAGCTCTTTTATTAGCTTTTTGGGGAATAATAGATAATTGATTACCTTTGCTAGTGTGAAAAAGTTGACTTCATAGAGCAATAGATGGGAAAGGTAATAGCAATATCTAATCAAAAAGGTGGTGTAGGGAAAACAACAACGACGATTAATCTCGCAGCATCACTTGTGGCCTTGGAGAAGAAGGTGCTTATCATTGATGCCGACCCTCAAGCCAATGCAACAAGTGGCTTGGGAGCAACGCCCCTATCACCCGATAAGACTGTCTATAATTGTATGCTAGGCGAAGCCAATCCTCGTGAGTGTCTTGTGGAGACCTCTGTGGAAGGGCTCATGATACTTCCCTCTCATAGCGATCTCTCTGGGGCAGAAGTAGAGCTAGTCTCTGTCCCTGACCGTGAGTTCGTGATGCGTAAGATTACGGATCAGCTTCGAAACGATTATGACTTTATTTTTATCGATTGTTCTCCAAGCTTAGGACTCATCACGGTATCGGTCTTGGCTGCAGCAGACTCTGTAATCATACCTGTACAGTGTGAATACTTCGCACTGGAGGGGATCAGCAAGCTATTGAGCACCTTGCAGGTAGTTAAGCGAAGAATCAATCCAAAGATAGATATTGAGGGCTTCCTTATGACCATGTATGATGCCCGTACTCGTCACTCCAATCAAGTGTACGAGGAGGTTAAGAAACACTTTAAGAGCTTAGTATTCTCCAGTGTCATACATCGTAACGTGAGACTTAGCGAAGCCCCTAGCTTCGGGCAGTCGGTGCTAGACTTTGATATAGACTCTCGTGGCAGTCAAAATTACCTTCAACTAGCTCGCGAGCTTCTGGAGAAGAACAAACAATTATGAGCAAAAACATCAATAAGAAAAATAGCCTTGGCAGGGGACTAGATGCTCTGATCACACCAACACTCAGTGATGTGGATGTGCAGGGCTCTTCCTCCTTTAATGAAATAAATCTTGAAGATATCATACCTAATCCCGAGCAGCCGAGAGAGGAGTTTGACCCTGAAGCCCTCGAGGAGCTAGCACAGTCTATTAGGCACCTAGGTATTATTCAGCCAATCACCGTGCATGCACTCTCTGACAATATAGGGAAGTACCGTATCATCAGTGGAGAGCGCCGGTATAGAGCAGCTAAGATAGCTGGGCTCGACCGCATCCCTGCCTATATACGCACCGCTGAAGATGAGCAGATTATGGAAATGGCTCTGATTGAAAATATTCAGCGCCAAGACCTCAACGCCATCGAAGTAGCACTCGCCTTTAAGAAGCTGATCGAAGGCTACGACCTTACACAGGAAGAGCTGAGCAATAGAGTGGGCAAGAAGAGAGCCACTATTTCCAACTACATCCGGCTCTTAAAGCTCCCTGCAGAGATACAAATGGGCTTAAAGGATAACAAAGTCTCTATGGGGCATGCCCGTTCTCTTCTAGGCATCGACGATCCTGAGGTGCAACTAGCTTTCTACGAGCAAGTAATCGCAGACCACATCTCAGTACGTAGCCTAGAGCAGATGGTCAAGCTATACAATGAGCCAGAGGAAGAGATACCCGATAAACCACGCTCCTCCAACAACAGCAAAAGGAAACCCACCAATAGCGAAGAGGTAGAGCTACTCACCAACCGCTTTAGAAGTCTCTTTGGGACCAAGGTGACCATGACGCTCAGTGAGCAGGGCAAGGGGAAAATAAATATCCCATTTGACTCCAATGACCAGCTTGAGCATATTCTTGCACTGCTAGACCGACTATGAGGAGAGTTCAGCAAATCTCATTGCTAGCACTCTTTTGGCTGGCACTATCGCTATCGGCCAAAGCAGACCTTGTACCAACTGATAGCATACCTCCCGACTCCGTCGTTCAAAGTGCCACTAGAGACAAGGTGGTAGAAGAGGTAGTGCCAAATAAAAAGAGTAAAGAGGTCAAGAGCTTTCAACCCAATTCCACAAAAGCCGTACTATTTAGCATCATCCCTGGTGGTGGACAAGTGTACAACCGAGTATATTGGAAACTCCCTATAGTAATTGGTGCCTATACGGCTTGCTATTATGCTATCTCTTGGAATAATAATAACCTCCTCGATTACGCCACTGCATTTAGGGACATCAAGAGCTCCACACCTATGGAGCATCAAAGTTGGAAAGACTTTATTCCCTACGGTGCAGACCCCAAGAGCTATGTCAATAATACAGGCTTTCACGAACAACTTAGGAGAGGTCGTGACTTCTATCGACGCAATCGCGATCTCAGCATCATCATTACTGTAGGTATCTATGCCCTATTTATGATTGATGCCTATGTCGATGCTGAGTTATATAGCTTCGATATTTCGCCTAATCTCACCCTTTCCTATGCCCCTGCCTATATTCCCTCAACCCCACAAACGCCCGACAGCGGGATAGGCGTGCAATTAGCACTTACATTCTAAGCATTTTAGACTTATGACGATGAATAGACTCCTTCTTACAGCTACCCTATTACTTGGCTTTTGCACTGCACTTTTCAGTCAAGAGCCCAATAATGGGGAGGAGGTAAACATAGAGGATCTTGGCCGACTTCCCGAAAGCTTTGAGATGAGCCTTGATTCACTATTCAATCGCAGATATAAAGAATATTACAATCTCGCCAAGAGAGATAAGCCCAATACCGAAAGCACTCGGACACTAGATCAACTCTATCGCAGTCGTCTACACGCTATGGAGAGTGCCATTCCCCTCACCTACAATCCCATAGTTCGCGAAGCCATTGAGCTATATGTCAATAAGCGAAGTCGCCTGCTCAGCCTAATGCTTGCTAAGGCCACCTACTACTTCCCCATCATAGAGTCGGCCTTGGATAAGTATGGAATGCCTTTGGAGCTAAAATACCTCGCCATCGTAGAGAGTGCCCTCAACCCCACTGCTGTTAGTCGGGCTGGAGCCACGGGGCTTTGGCAGTTTATGCTCCCCACAGGCAAGGCTTACGGACTTCATATCGATAGTATGGTCGACGAACGGTGCGACCCCTACAAGAGCTCCGAAGCCATGGCACGATACTTTCAGGATATGTACGCTCTATATGGCGATTGGATGCTTTCCATTGCCGCCTATAATTGTGGTCCGGGGAATGTCAATAAAGCGATCCGCCGCTCAGGAGGTAAGACCGATTTCTGGCAGATTTATCAATACCTACCTCGTGAGACCCGCTCATACGTACCCTTCTTCATTGCTGCTTTCTATGCGATGGAGCACTACGATGAGCACGATATCCGACCTAATATAGTCAATGTCCCTCTCGCCACCGATACCGTACATATTAACTTCCGACTCAGCTTCGATGAAATACAGCAAGCCAGTGGAGTAGATATGAAGGTGATTGAGGATCTCAACCCAATGTATAAAAAGAGGATTATCCCCGGCAATAACGGGACACAGATACTTCGATTACCCACTGCCGAAGCTACTGCTTTTAGTATACAAAAGGATCAGCTACTCGCCAAGCGACAGTCTGAGCAAAGTACCGAAGAGCTCAAGGAGACTAACAATGACACCGCCGCCCAAGCGATCACCCATACCGTAAGGCGAGGTGAGACGCTCTCCAAGATAGCCTCTAAATACGGGGTCACCATCAACGATATCAAAGCGTGGAATAACCTCTCTAGTAATAGCCTAAGGGTTGGGCAAAAGCTTTCCATTAACGGCTCCAAGGGTAGTAGCCAAAGAAGCTCCAAACAAAGTAGTGCTTCCCCGAAGGTCAGATATTATACGGTAAAGAAAGGTGATACTCTGAGCGGAATAGCTCAAAAGCATAAAGGAGCCACTGTACAAAAGATAAGGCGAGCCAATAACATTCGTGGTAATAACATACGACCCGGTCAGCGATTGGTTATCCCTTATTAACTCCACTTTTTTACTCCACTTATTATCCCACTTGTCACGGCAAATTTCAAAGACAATTATGTCTAAGTGCTATCGATTAATAGTATTGCTCATCTCGCTACTTGCATTGGCATGCGATAGAGTACCAGAGCTACCTTCTATTCAGCTCTCAAAGGATAACCCACTCCAGTTTCTAGTAGTCAATGAAGGGCTTTTCACCACCAATACGGCAACACTCTCCGCTGTCTATAAGGATGGCACCATTTACTGGGATGTCTTTGAGCCAATCAATCAGCGACCACTTGGCGATGTTGCCCAAAGCATCACCCTTATCAATGGCAAGCTTTTCGTAGCCATTAATAACAGTCGACGTATAGAAGTGCTAGACCCCACCACCTTTAAGTCCGTTGCTTCCCTACGGTATAATCAAAGTGGCTCACCACGTTACATCACTCCCCTAACCAATAATACGGCACTGGTTAGTGACCTGTACGGTCAGCTAGTGAAGATCAGCACCACCCCACCCTATGAGGTACTAGAGTATATCTCACTCCCCACTGCAAGTTCAGGCATAGAGCAGATGGTTACAGTCAGAAACAAGGTATTTGGCGCCTACCTCAATCGAGGAATTGCCATTTTAGATGCCGAAAAGCTATGGATACCCAATATGCGACTTATTGATGGGCTAGATATTCCATGGGAGCTTGGTGGTTGCCAGTTGCTAGTTGACCACCACAAAAGAGTGTGGTGCACTAGCCTTCTGCCCAATGGAGTAAAGCTATCGGCTATCGACTCTCAGAGTGAAACGATCGTAGCTGAAGTGGCACTATCCTTTGATCGCTCAGAGCCTCAGGAGGGCGATATCATCGGTATGCCCAAAAACAATCGTGTAGATATAGACCCCACTGGGCAATATATCTATATCAATCTATACACTCAGTCAAAAGAGGAGCAACCTCTACAGACCCTATTCACCATTGACGTAGACAGTCACAAAGTCTCCAAATATCTTGAGCTTCCTGGAGTGAAGATGATGTATGGTATGAATGTCTCCCCCGATGGAGATGTCTTTATCTGCGACTGCCTCGATTACTCAGCACAGCGTGGGTATATTCGTCAGTTTCCCAAAGATGGTGGTGAAGTACGGAGTTATAAGGTTGGTGTATACCCCAATCGCATATTCTTTCCACCGAAAGGAGGTTGGCAATGAAGCGAATTCTTAGCATCGTACTTACCTTTTGTGCTGGCACCATAGCCTCTTATGCACAAGAACAGACCACCGTACTAGATACGCTATTTGTGGTCTCCAAATCCATCACCACCCGCTCCGAAGTTAATACAGGAGCTAAAATAGAGCAAATACCTATTGAGCTACTACAGATTAATAGCTCTAGAAATATGGCGGAGTTACTTGCCGAAAACACCTCTATCAGCGTCAAGAGCCAAGGACTTGGTGCCAATGCTACCGCCTCCTTTCGTGGGGCCAGTGCAGCTCAGACAAGAGTAAATTGGAATGGCATCAATATCACCCCTGTGATGGCAGGGATATTCGACTTTTCCCAGATGCCAGTCTTCTTTGCCGACCAGGTAGCCCTCTATCACGGTGCCAACGATATCAAGAGTGGCACAGGTGCAGTTGGTGGAAGCGTCAACATCAATAACCTCCCCTATTGGGACGGAGCTTCTCACTTTGACCTTGGTGCCGAGTATGGCTCATACAACACCTACACTGCCAAAGGGTATGCCCGGTACGGCACCCGTCGATTTTCTGGTAAAAGCAGAGCCTACTACCAGCACTCCGATAATGACTATCAATACATCAATAAAGTCTCAGGCCTTGATGCCTTCAAGGAACGTCGACAAGATGCAAGCTTCTCAATGCTCTCGGCTATGCAGGAACTACACTTCCGCCTAGGCGACCAAGCCTTTCTCTCCTCGGCACTTTGGTATCAACGTGGCAATCGAATGCTACCACAGCCGCTAGGTATTGAAACCACAGTTCACGAGCGTCAAGTGGAGCAAAACCTAAGAGCATACATAGGGTACAATGGCTACTTTGGAGCTAGTAAACTGGAGGGCAAGATAGCCTACATCCAGTATGGTATGAAGTATCATCGGTGGTTCGATAACGACTACTTTCTACCGACTAATAACCTCAATGGCTCACGGACTGTACACTCCAGCATTGACTTTAGCCATTCCTTTAGCCCAAAGTGGCTTTACAATACCACCCTCACCTACCGGCACGACCGTGCCAAAGCAGAGGATAGCAGAGAAGAGGATCCCATCGCAGGTGCCGCCAGAGATATGCTCGCATGGCACCACGCACTCCGTTACAAGCCTATAGAGTGGCTAATTACCGATGGCCGATTGATGATTGAGAGTATAGACTGGCAACGCCCTGTCCTCACCTACTCCCTAGGGGCATCCGCTACGATACTTCCCGAGATGCTCCACCTACGCTCTTCCTTCTCCTACAACTACCGACAGCCCACTCTCAATGAATTGTACTGGCACCCAGGTGGCAATCCCCACCTTCGTCCTGAAAAAGGCTACACTTATGATGCCACTCTACTATTCAAGATCCACCCCTTCAAAGCCCCAATAGACTTCTCAGCTGAGGCAACTGGCTACTTTATGGATATTGACGATTGGATCCTCTGGCTACCAGTAGACGAAACGGTGCGATCAGGTCAGAGCCACAATCAATGGCTTTGGCGACCACAAAATAAGAGAGACTCGCGCTCCTACGGCACGGACCTGCTCCTCAAAGTAGCCTACACTGGCGAGAAGGTTCGAAGTTCTCTCTCATGGAGTTACGCTTTTACCCGTGCCTTTACTCGCACCAAGCAACATAATGATGATGGTGCACTCCTCCATCAACTTCCCTATGTGCCTCGACAGAAATGGAGCCTCCGCTTCACACTCGATTATGCACGCTGCTTCCTTAACCTACAGACCTCTTATGTCGGTGTACGATACATCACAACCGACCAAAGCTACTTCACCCGACCCTACAATGTATCCCACCTACTCCTCGGATATCATTATACCATCGGAAAGTACGCTATCACCCCGCAAATAAGGATAGACAACCTATTCAACACTTACTACGAATCAACCAAGTACTACCCAATGCCTAGACGCACAGTACTTGGCTCACTACAAATAAGGTTTTAATCATGAAGAAAACTATTATTTCCCTACTTGCCCTACTATCGCTGCTCCTAACAGCATGTAAGGGTGAAAAGTCTACCCCTGATGCTGGAGAACTTCAATTAGAACTCTCCATGCCAGCAATGTTCTCCGGCCAAGAGATAAGCAAAAATTTAAGCTACTTCTGGCAAGAAGATGATCTAGTTACGCTAGAAATTCTCAGCGGTGGCAAAAGCATCCCCCTCCATGAACTGACCCCCACCCGCCATTCCGATGGACTGAAAGCGACTCTTTCCATCACCCTACCTGAGGATATGCGTACCACAGGACTAACCATTCGGGGGAAGGTGAAAAGAAAGGGCGACCATTCGACTCCTACTCTACTAGCCTATCAAGCGATACTTCAAGATGATGGTAAGAACCCCTCCTTCAATCTTCGCGAGAAGGGCATTAACCCACCAATCTATCTTCCAGAGACGACTCTACACAGGTCATCAGGCAAACAATCCTTACAGCTCTCCACGCTTGGGCACTTCTCTATTATTGAGCTATCCAATCAGTCTGATCAACCACTTACGGCACCAAAGGAGCTACAACTCACTTCCGATACACCTTGGCTATGGGAAGGTTCCACTTATGATTATGTAGAGGGCAAATTAAAAGGAGAAAAGAGTCTCTCTTCCCTGCCACTCAGTTTCAACGTCCAAGAGCTGCAACCAAAGGAAAGTCAAAAGATCCTATTATGGCTTCCAGAGGCAAACAAAGAGACCAAGGTTCATATCACTGCCAACGACATTGAAAGTAACGCCGTTCCTTTCAGCGACGAAATGGCCATTAGCTTAGAGACTACGGATAAGATCTCACTTAGTACACAGCTTTTTAATTACGACCCAGCCAATAGCTTAGGTGGTGGAGATCCTTACTTCGCATTCAGAGACATCAAGTATTGGATTGGCACAGGTAGCAAAAAGGCAGCACTCATAATCGACTGGCACGATGGAAACCAACCCGAAGCACTTGTCTGGGGCTATCGTTTTGACGGCAAGAAGAGTGCAGGTGAAATGCTAGAGGAGATCGCTAATCAAGATCCTAGACTACTGATTGCTATCGGTGAAGGTATGAAAAGTGGCACTTGTTTATTTAGCATCGCTTATCGCCCTGTCATTGGTACTACACCCTATGAGATAAGATATCAAGAAAAGACACTCACGCTCAAGAGCCAAGGGGTACATATCGTGGACTTTGATCCAAAGAAGGACGATGCTGTGGACCATTTCACCATTAGCGACCCTACCGTCAGATGGCAGACAGGTTTTTACGATAAAGGTTATTGGTCCTACTTTCACAAAGAAAGACGTCTCAACCCATTTGGCTTTTCCAGCACTGGTATTTGGAATACACAACTAATAGATGGTAGCTGGCATGGACTATCCTGGTGCTTATTCAGTAATGGTTCAAAGGAAGGAGAACGACTCAGTTCCACCTTTACATCTGCCACCAGACCAGATAAATAATAATAGTATTCATTAATTCATAAAACAGTAGAACGATGAAAAGACTTAATTTACTACTACTCACGCTACTAAGTAGCTTAGCGCTATTTAGCTGCGTCTCCGATTCTGACAAGACGCCAGATTCACAAAAGAGCAAAAATGATGCCCGTGTCTTTGTCCTCAACGAAGGAGTATACAATAAAGAGACTGGTTTCCTTGACGTCATTGACAATGAAGGAAACTACCACTCTAAGGTAGATAAATCAACCCTCGGAGGCACAGCACAAGATCTAGCTTTCTTCGGTGATTATACCTACGTTATTGCCAAGGATCCAATAGAAGGAACGCACAAAGGTCGATTGGTTTCTCTAAAAACTGCTGATTATAGCATAGATAAGGATTACTCAGAACTCATCTCAGATCTAGAAAAGCCTTCACACATCGCCATTCTCGACCTACACAATATTTTTATTCGTGACGCAAAGGCGATCCACCGTTTAGACCTCGTGAATGGCAAACTCACCATGGTAGAGGGTACTGACGGCGCTTCCGAGATGCAAATGGTAGCTCTAAACAATAGAGTGGTAGCCGCAGTAGGCAAGAAACTAGTCTCTATCAATAAAAATGAAGATAAAGTGTCTAAAGAGCTCACACTAGATGCTAGCATCAAGGGCATAGCACAAGCTTGCCGTAGAGATGTGTTTGTAGCAACTCCTGCAGGTGAGAAGAGCACCATTTACAGAATCAACTCCAACGACCTCTCTATCATCAAGCAAAATGAAATTACAGGTGCAGAAGGTAAGGCTATGGGAAATAACTACTGGGGTAGGTCATCAGTGATCGCTGCAAAAGACGATATTATCTACTACGCTGGTGGTGGCTCAGTTATCTACCGTCACAACTTTGCTAAAAACGAAACAAAGGCAATGGCCGATGTCGCTAGCGAAGGCTTTTATCCAGAAGGAACCATCACCTACAATAGCCTAGGAGTACACCCACGCACAGGTCACGTCTACATCACTCGTATCAAAGATTGGAGTGAAAACGATGTGAATGCCATCCTTGAGCTAGACCTCTCTAGCGACACTGGTAAGCTCGTTAAGAAGTACGAAAATAAGGTAGCTTATCCTGCCGGCTTCTATTTCCCAGCTAACCGATAATCAACATTCTATCATCAAAAAGACCTACACTCAGTCCACCAAGACTAGTGTAGGTCTTTTTCTTTAAAGAAAATACTGCACAGTGAATGTTGCACGAAATCTACACACAGGCCATCGGCACTGCATGCCTTGACTTGTGCCTATTTATCTCTAACCTCTGCCGAGGTCCTTACCGAATCTACTGCGATAAGGCTCGCTCACTTAGAAGTAGCGGGCACTCTTCACCATCTCCACCGCCTTGCGGATAGAGTCCAGTCCAAACGTCTCAGGATCCAGCTCACTAAATGGGATCGCCTTCAGTTCGGCCACATCATCGCCCCCTATACCAATGTAAGGATCCAACGACTCTACCGCCATATGGAATACCATATCCACCGTATGGACCTCAAAACCCGAATAAAGATAGATATTGGGAAGTGAGAAAAGATACCTCAATGGATCCACAATACCTCCCCTCAGCCCTGATAGGGCAGAGATTCGTGTCTCCTCCTTGATCTCACGTGCCATTCCCTCCTCTGCCGTCTCATATGGGTCAATAAACCCTCCAGGCAAGTCATAAGTGCCCTTGGCAGGATCTGCACCACGCACTGCCACCAATACCCGATTCAGTTTGTCGGTTATGAAGCAGGTGCAAGCAGCAGAGGGATTAAAATAATAGGTAAATCCGCATCCTCCACACCTCTTCGCCTTGGCATTCTCCGCCTTAAATTGGTCACTGCCACACTTCGGACAATAACCAAAGTCGGCCAAAGGGTGCTTGTGCTCCTTCATCGCTTTACTCACATGTGTACTCATAGCTTATTCCAATTTATAAATATTTCAAAGTGATTCTCCATAAATAGTTCTCATCGTACCTTCCCCCTCAATTCAATATAAATAGCACCAAGTCTGGCAATATCTCTTCACTACTCCCCTCATCTCCATACATTCCCTTGCTACGGGCATCGCACCGTCTGAGATACTTGATGATATCCACCACCTTCACCGCAGAGTAGTTGCGCAACCCCGCCATATACTCCTTCACAAAGAACTTACTCGATAGTCCCAATGCTCGCATCACACTCCCTTCATCTTGCCGATTGGGAGCATAAAAAGCAATCAGCAGATTGGCAAAGTAATTAAATAGCTGCGGCAAGATCATTTGTATCGGAGCCCGCTTTTCATCATTTCCCAAGGCTTGGGCAATCCGCATCGACTCGCCCACCTGCCGGTAGGCCAATGCCTTCCGAAGGTCAAAGACCGTATACTCCTTAGACCAACCAGTATAAGCCTGCACCATCTCCGCCGTCACCGCACTCCTAGCCTCAAGAGGTAAGGCAGTAGCCAACTTCTCCAACTCGCTATCCATTCGCTGGAGGTCGGCACCCATCCGATTAGCCACCATCTGAATAGCCGCAGGATTGAGCCGTAGTCCATGGGTCTCAGCCATAGGAGCAATATAGGGCTCCAAACGATAGTCCTTGATCCGTGGACTTTCCACCAAAAGAGCCGACTTCTCCAATTGCTTCACCCAGGCATGACCACGATTCAGTCGCTTTCCCCCCTTGATCGATACCACCAAAATCAGATGAGGATTGGGGTGCGTCACCAAGCTCACCAAAGCAGAGAGTGGTGGTTGGCTCCCTGCAGTGAGCAGTGCCTGTGCCTCTCGCAGCACCACCACCCGATACTGACTACCCATAGGATAGCGCCGACAGTGAGCTAAAAGCTCGTCCATTCCACAGCTAGAGCCATAAAGAAGAGAGTAGTCAAATCCACCCCAGCCCGACTCATCCTCACCCTCCTCCGCCTCCGGAAGGTAGGTAGAGACAATTTTTTTCTCTATCTTGTCGATAAAATACTCCTCCTCACCCATCAGAATGTAGATAGGCGAAGGCTTTTGGTCGGGAGAAAGACGGCTCAACACCGTCTGTGGTTGGTCACTATAGGGCATACAACTACATTATTTATAAGAGAGGCACCACCCGAAAAGGACTGGTACACCCCAATAGATCACAAATATAATGAAATAAAAAGAATAAGGAAATGGCACCCACTGAGCAAACGATGATATACGATCCCATTCGGAAGAAAGAAGTCCCCCTCACACCCGAAGAGAGGGTACGCCAAGCCGTCGTACACCTACTCACACACCAACTTGACTACCCTCCCACTCTCATCGCCAATGAGTACACCATCACCGTAGGCAAACTCTCGCGCCGATGCGATACCGTCGTCTTCACCCCACAGCTACATCCCCTCATGATCCTAGAGTACAAGGCACCACACATTCCACTCTCCGAAAAAGTGATCCAACAAGCTTTCCAGTACAATACCACCCTACAAGTACCCTACATAGCCCTCTCCAACGGGCGCCAAACCCTCCTCTACAAAGTGGGGTACCAAAAACAACCCTCCACCCCCCTACCCGGCATCCCCCCCTACCAACAGCTCCTGCAATCCCTCCGCTAACCCCCGACAAACACTAGATAGACATAAAGAGAATGTTGCACGAAGTGCCATACTCATAAGAGCTTAAAAGTGGTCCGACCCGTCCGACTCGTCTGACCAGTCCGACCCGTCCGATAAGGCACCCACAAAGAATCTGTGAAATAAAGTGAAAAACCTACCAGAAATAGGGCTGCGTAAATACCCCCTCACAACCCACTGAAATTCAATACCCTACAAAATCCTCCATTGAGATGCAACAAAGCTATCGCTTAGTTGCAACAAACCGATTGCTTAGTTGCAACTCGCCGATCGCTTAGATACGGGCTCAGCAATCGCTTTGATACGACCTCAACCACCACCCTCCTAACCCATTGGTTTATAACACCATACAACCACCCCCACTCCCCCGACAAATAATAACCTATTTTAGGCATCCAATTACATTCTCAGCGTTTCAAATAAAACACAAGAGAAAGAAGCACCAGATTATCACAAATCCTCCCTTGTCACCTTAGCCCAGCCCTCTGACAGGGACAAGGTTTCTTCAACCCATCACAAAAGAATATCATAACCAATGCGCATAATGAGGACTCTGCACAATAAAGGCAACCATATCTCTGCCATTGAGAATCGCTTGGGGGTTATACATATATATAATGTATGGTGCTATAGGTTATGCATTAGAAGGTCTTACTATGAATGACCTCCCCTCGTGGGAGGTCATTCTAGTTTATCACTAGCTTTGGTAATTATAAGTTGTTAATGTTGTACAGAGTATGAGATGTATGACTCTTTCTAATGCGTAACCCCTGTGTGTGGGGCGGGGAATATTTGTGTGGAGAATTATTTTTTGGTATCTTTGCGGGAGTTATTCCGTGTTGGGTTTTGTAAGGGGTGCTGAAAAGGTGGCACACACCCACTGGGTATCATATAGAAATCGGATTTTAGATTATGTACGGGATCGTAGAGATTCAAGGACAGCAATTCAAGGTAGAGAAGGATCAGAAGCTATTTGTACATCACATTAAGGATGTTGCCGAGGGTGATTCTCTAGAATTTGAAAAGGTACTGCTCCTCGACCAAGATGGTGAGGTGCGTGTAGGTGCTCCAACAGTGGAGGGTGCTAAGGTGGTTTGCGAAGTGATTCGCCCACTAGTAAAGGGTAAGAAGGTACTTGTATTCCACAAGAAGCGTAGGAAAGGGTATCGCAAGCTGAATGGTCACAGACAGCAGTTTACCCAGCTTAGCGTGAAGGAGATTGTAGGATAATCAAAAAGGAAGAAAGGAAAGAGAAATGGCACATAAAAAAGGTGTAGGTAGCTCTAAGAACGGACGCGAGTCGGAAAGCAAACGACTTGGCGTGAAGAAGTTTGGCGGTGAGTTTGTAAAGGCTGGTAATATCATCGTTCGCCAGCGTGGCACAAAGCATCACCCAGGTACTAACGTAGGAATGGGTAAGGATCATACACTTTATGCCCTTGTAGATGGCAAGGTGGTCTTTACTACTCACAAGGGAGATAGGTCTAAAGTCTCTATTGAGGCTTAACCCCCTTTAACTCTGAGTGCGAGGGTGATCTTGAATCACCACATAGGCCATAAGTGGCTAAGAATATGGTTGGCGGTGCTACTCATCATGGCGATGGGAAGCACCTCCTGCCGTACTTATAGGGAGCCAGTGAGGAGAGTGCTTCTTCCCTCTGACCCTATCTCAAGGGAGATCTGCCCAATGGAGGCACAGGAGCTAGCCTCGGAACTTTCCAAAGACCTAAGAATCAATATTGAGCTACCGGAGGATAACCTGGAGCTCTACAGCTTTGCCGATGAGTGGAAGGGGACTCCCTACCGCTTTGGTGGCACTTCTAGGAAAGGGACCGACTGCAGTGGCTTTGTCTGGCAACTTTATAAGGCGGTCTATAATATGGATCTTGGGCGTCACTCATCTGCCACACTGATGGCCAACAGTCGGAGGGTGGATAAGCGTCACTTGAATGAGGGAGACTTGGTCTTTTTCAATATCAACAATCGTCGCGGTGGTAGAGCTAGCCATGTGGGGGTCTACCTAAAGAATGATCTATTTGTGCACGCGACGACCAAGCAGGGTGTGATCATCAGCAGTCTCAACGAACCATACTACAGACGCACCTATATAGGGGGAGGCAGGGTGCTGTGACCAGCTATGAGGGAGAGCGTAAGGAAGCCGACACGGGAGCAGAGTGAAGTACTTACCGAAGCGGTGAGCTATCTATCGGCTTCAGACCATAGCACTCTTTTGCTCGAGGGATCGGCAGGGACTGGTAAGACCACCTTGATTGCTTGGATCGTCGAAGCTCTCCAATCGAAGCTCAAAAAGGCAACGGGGAAAAGCTACAAAGCAATCATGACCGCCCCGACCAATAAAGCGGTGGAGGTACTTAGGGAGAAGGGAGCTATTAACCAAGCGACCTACACGGACTACTGCACACTCCACTCGGCACTTCGTCTCCGTTACTCTATTGACGAAAAGAGTGGTGCGGAGATCTTTACTCCTGATAAAAGCAACAGAGAAAACAAGCTTGGTGGTGCCACCATCTTGGTAGTGGATGAGGCGTCGATGATCGGGGCAGACTTGCTCCAATATGTAGAGGAGCGAATCGAAGAGGAGCGCCACCTGAAGGTAATCTTTATTGGGGACATCAAGCAGCTACCCCCTGTCAATGAGGATACTTCTCCTATTTTCACCAAAGGATATTATCGGCTTTCGCTGAAGGAAATCATACGTCAGGCGGCAGAAAATCCAATTATTCCTCTCTCCAACGATATCTACCAGCTAAATAACTTCCAGGATCATGTGAATGCGGAAGGGCTGGGCTATTCTTATACCAAGAATCGGTCGGCGATTATCCGCCATTTTGCGAGGCATCGTGACGACTTGGGGATACGCTATCTAGGGTATACCAATGCCTGCGTTAATGCCTTTAATGAAGAGGTGAGGAGAGAGATATTTCACCAGCCTAATAAGATAGAAATAGGCGAAACGATCATCTTTGACCGCCCTTATGAGGTGGTGGAGACGGACGACTTTGGAGATCCCTATAAATATGTCTATACCAACAACCAGGAGGTGTTGGTGGAGAATATAGAGGTATGTGACGAGGAGATGGATATCCCGTGGGATAAGAATGGGGGAAAACAAAAGGTTCGCCTAAAGTACTATATGGTGAATGATAGTTTTCCAATCCTACACGAGGAGAGTCAGTTTTTATTTGTCGACCTACTAGAGACACTGCGTAGGAAGGCGATAAATAAGGACTTCTATTGGCGGGATCTCTATGCGACAAGGAATGCCTTTGTCGCCTTCAAGCATCGGTATGCTCTCACGGTTCACAAGGCGCAGGGCTCTACTTACAGGGAGGTTTTTCTAGATTATGATGATATGATGCGCAACAATAGTATCTTGGAGCGAGAAAAGCTATTATATACAGCGATTACTAGAGCATCTAAGCATCTCACTATTTGGACTTCAAGGCTAAGAGATGGAAGGTAGGGAGATAAAACTGGTGCTATTTGATATGGATGGGGTGTTGTTCGATACAATGCCCTATCACGTACGAAGCTGGAAGCAGGTTTCGGACGAGTATGGGATGGAGGCGGAGCAGGATGAATTTTACCTCTATGAGGGGATGCGTGGGGTAGATACGATCGATAAGATCTACCGGAGGACGTTCCAAAAATCGGCCAGCCCCGAACTAATCCAGGAGATCTATCAGCGTAAGACTGCTCTATTCAATGGAGAGGACTTTGAGCTAAAGCTGATTCCGCACACACGGGAGGTGATGCAATTCTTTAAGAAGAAGGGAATAGAGATGGCGGTGGTGACAGGGAGCACCCAAGGGAACGCCTACCCTAGGATCGCGAAAAACTATGCGGAGTATATCCAGCAAGACCACATCATCACGGCGGAGAGTGTGCGAAATGGGAAGCCCCACCCCGACCCTTACTTAATGGGAATGGAGCTATTTGGAACGAAGCCTGAGAATACTATCGTGATCGAAAATGCCCCTCTCGGGGTGAAGAGCGGGCACGATGCAGGTGCCTATGTATTGGCGGTGACGACGGGTCCGATTGGGGAGTATATTATGAGGGAGCAAGGGGCTGATCGGGTCTTCTGCGATATGAAAGCACTACTGGTATGGTGTCGGGACAATCTATAAAATGCATCTCGGAGCGTGAGCGAAAGGTGATCGCCTCTCTCAAGTATGCTAAGTACAGAGCTGAGGAGAGGCTTTTCGTAGCGGAGGGGGTGAAGAGTGTGGAGCTACTTCTGCCACAATTTCAGCTGAAGTGGTTGCTATTTTGTGGCGAGAAGGTGCCTTTTGATGCCCCTGAAGAGTGCTATAGGCTTTGCACTCCACAAGAGCTAAAGAAGCTATCGACGCTCCAAAGTAGGCAAGAGCTGATGGCAGTATTTCACCGTCCGGCAGTGCCTACGCTACCTAAGGAGGCTCGAGGATTGGCGGTGGCACTTGAGGAGGTTCAGGACCCAGGCAACCTCGGCACCATCATTCGTCTTTGCGACTGGCTAGGCATTCAGCACCTCTTTTGTAGCAAGGGGTGTGCCGACCCATTTAATACTAAGACGGTGCAGGCTAGTATGGGGGCTCTGGGGAATGTGACTATTCACGAGGAGGTGGATTTGCTCCACTATCTGCCCCATCACTTTGATGTGATTATGGCAACGAATATGAAGGGGATGGATTATCGCAAAGCCTCAGTGGGGAAGAGTGATCGGGCGGTGCTACTTCTGGGCAATGAGGGGAGAGGACTATCGGAGGATTTGCTACAGATTGCCACCACTTGTCTCACTATACCAAGCGCTTCCTCTGCTGTGAGTGACTCGCTCAATGTATCTATTAGTGCAGCTATTTTACTTTCCAATCTTATAAAACAGTAGTCTATGTTCCGTCGACTTCTTTTATTCACCATGCTACTATTTTCGCTCGGTGCCATGGCACAGGAGCAGGAGTATCAAGTGGAATTCAAGACCAATGTGGGTAAGTTCACCGTAAAACTCTACAATGAAACGCCTCGCCATCGAGACAACTTCCTTGCTCTGGTGAGGGAAGGGGCCTACGACAATCTCCTTTTCCATAGAGTGATTAAAAACTTTATGGTGCAAGCAGGTGGGGATGCTCGAGAGCCCTACAAAAAGAGGTATGAAGCACTCAAGGCAAGGCACTCGGAGATGATACCGGCGGAGATAAGATACCCTCAGCTATACCACAAGAGGGGAGCACTTGCAGCCGCTCGAATCGGGGATGAGGAGAATCCCGACAAGGCGAGCGACCCGATAGAGTTTTATATCGTGATTGGGGAATTTTACCTTGAGAAGGAGCTGAAAGCCTACGAAACAGAGGAGCGTGGTGAGATGCCTGCTGAGGTGAAGCAACGATATATGACGGAAGGGGGCACCCCGCATCTGGACAATGAATACACGGTCTTCGGCGAACTGGTGGACGGCTTTAAGACTATTGATAAGATCCAAAATAGAGAAACAGGCGAAAATAATCGACCACTTAAGGAGATCTACATCATCTCCGCCAAAATCCTGTAACGCTTATGAAAATAACTGACGCCATAAAAGTCCTCCGCTTTCCACTAGCTGTGCTAGTGGTTTACATACACTATGCTCCTTTCCAGCGTGTAGATTTATGGGCATTAACAGCAGTGGACAGGCCCATTACAACTACTCTCTATACTCTATTTAGCTTTTTAGTTGGCTCAGTGGCTGTACCAATCTTTGTAGCGATATCGGGCTATCTTTATTTCATTAAAATAGGGAATAACTTTAGTCGTGCACAGTATATTAAGCAAAGCCGAAAAAGGGTTTACACATTAGCTATCCCCTACCTCGGATGGATTGCTATTACTTGGATTGCTGGAATTATCTATAATCTGATAAAATACGACACGACCTTTACGCAACTTCTATCAGAAACTTGGCAAAACCTCTACTATATTCTTTGGGCTGGACCGCTATACTTCCCTTTTTACTTTATTCGCGACTTGATCGTGCTGTCGTTGCTTGCCCCATTGTGGCATTGGCTCATAAAGCATACCTCATGGGTATGGCTCGTAGCATCGCTACTATTATACTTCAGCCCTATAGAATTATTTACAGGGTTATCAACCCGACTACTCTTTTATTATTCTTTAGGTGCTTTTTTCGGTATTAAAGGTTATAAAGAGCTAACTATTAGTCGCCCATTAGGTTTCATTTCAATACTAGTCACTATGGTGGCTGCTAGCGTCTACATAATAAAGCCTGTCGCGAGTGCTTGGCATACCCCCTCATTAAAGTTATTTGAAATAGCACTTATAGTGGTACTCCTATTTGGCTTACAAGGAACCGACACTACAAAGCCACCCTTTGCTTGGTGTAAAAAGATGGGCATCTACTCATTTTTCATATACTCTACACATCAAATTTACATCATTAACTTTGCGAGAGGATTTCAGGAAAGAATCCTCACCCACTTTCCTGCACCCCTTGATGACTTACTTAATGTAGTGACTTATATCACTTTCCCTCTAGCTACAGTGGCGATCCTCGTGGTAGCATATAAGATATGGGCTAAGGTGGCACCTCGTTCCCTATCTCTTCTACTGGGTGGTCGAATCTAAAATTTTGCCAACTGAGTAGAGCTTGGTATCTTTGTGATAGTTACATTATCAATCAGTACAAGCAGATATTATATATGAAGATTCTAAGGAAGCTCTTTAGAGCCGCAACATTTATAGGAGTGGGAGTATTGGGTGCATCTCAGCTCTCGGCGCAGGACTTTGCAACCACTCCCGACTTTCTCACCAATATTCTACTCAATGATACCCTGGGGGGTCAACTTAGTTCTGAAGCAAAGAGGATTATTGGTCGCCCATTTGCTCCTGAGAAGCAGACAATTTCTCGTGATCAGCAACGTCTGATGGCTTTTCTGAATGCCCCACGAGTGATGGACGCACACTCCTTTAGCTCGCTATCGATCAATTGGCCAAAGCCACTTGACGTATCTATGGGCAAGGGGGGTATCTGGGATAATATCCTTAAAGACATCTTCAGCCAGCAGGCAGAGAATAGTCGCTTCTACAAGCTCTCGCAAAACTGGCAACAGGCTCAGATGCTGAAGGAGCAAGCAATGCTTAGAAACCCAAAGCTGATACAGCTATCGATCAATGACCTTCCTGAAGCGATAAAGGCAACGGAGATCCAATCGGATGGTTACCAAGGTCAGCTCGCCCACAATGAAGCCCCTCAAATCAATGTAGAAAATAATAATATCATCACTGAAAAGGTGGCACGGAAGTATTGGTGGCATAACTTTGAAGGAAGTGCTCAATTTGCCCAAAACCAAGTCTCTAAAAACTGGCATAAGGGTGGACACAATAGCCTCAATGTCAATGCTAGGCTGTACTACAAAGCAACGTACGAAAAGGATATTGTGAAGTGGGTCAATGAGCTTGAATACCGCATTGGTCTCTTCACCAATGATATTGGCACTGACGAGAAACTTCAGCTCAAAATAGGGGAGGATATATTCCGAGCCTATACCAACCTCGGTGTTAAAGCATTTGACCACTGGTACTACACGGTATCGGCTCAGCTTCGTAGCCAAGCTCTTAAAAACACCGATGCAGAAGGAAATGTGATCACACGTCCATTTGCACCAATCAGTATTGATGGAGGTCTCGGTATGAAGTACGACCTAGACCTAAAGAAGTTTAGAGGCAACCCTTTTGCAAGGTTTAGATTTAGTGCCAACATCGCTCCTGTCGGTATGGACTTTGTATACAGCTACAGCGATGATATTGATAAGGGACGTATCGGTCTCCAGCCCGATCAAAAGTATCGTTTCCGCTACGGCTCCTCGGTACGATTGGACCTCAATTGGGACTTTTCGTCATCACTTAATTGGACGTCACGACTATTCTACAACACTTCCTACAAGCACGTGGAAATGGAGTTTGACAACACCCTTAGCTACTCATTCAATCAGTTCTTTAGCCTAAGGATGACCCTCAATACGCGCTTTGATGATAGCGTGATACTACCAGCCGGTGATGTAAAGAACTTCAAAAACCTTCTGCAGTACAATGAGCTACTCAGCATAGGATTTGCTTACAAGATCTAAGCCAACTCTCTATGCTTACGCTACCGGAGGGCTTTGAAAAGCGTTTTGCCAAACAGTTTGGTGCGGAGGTACTTTCCCAATTGAGCCAAGCACTAGCTACTCCATTGGCATCCTCTATACGGCTCCACCCAGCCAAGAGCTTTCGGAGTAGCTTGCGTGCTGTGCCTTGGTGTTCGTTGGGTCGGTATGTTGATGACGCCGTCCTTTTTGGTGCAGACCCACTTTGGCATGCAGGCGCATACTACGTACAGGAGGCTTCGTCGATGGTTTTGGCTCAGTTCATCCAGCAACTTCATCTTTCCCCGTCACGGGCTATTGACTTATGTGCTGCACCTGGGGGCAAAAGTAGCCTATTGAGGAGCTACCTTCCTACCGACACGCTACTCATCTCCAATGAGATAGATACCAAGCGTGCTCAGATACTTCTCGAAAACCTTACCCGCTACGGACTAGAGGAGACCATCGTCACCTCGGCCTCTCCACAAAAGCTAAGCGCTACGGGGATAATGGCCGACCTGATATTGGTGGATGCTCCTTGCTCGGGTGAGGGAATGTTTAGAAAGGAGCCAGCCGCAATTGAAAATTGGTCGGAAGCGAATATCGCACTCTGCACGCAAAGGCAACGGGAGATCCTAGACGAGGCGTGGATGATGCTGGAAGAGGGAGGGCACCTAATATATAGCACCTGCACCTACAACAGGGATGAAAATGAGGAACAACTCCACTACCTCCAAAGTAAATATCCACTTAAGTTGATGCGCATTGACCTTCCAACGGAATGGGGTATTTGGGAGCGAGAGGAGGGCGTTTATAGTCTGATGCCACATCGTGTTGAGGGTGAAGGGCTGACCATTTTTGCCGTAGAGAAGTGCGGGGGAGACACGACACAAAAGACAGGGAAACCTCAAACAACTAGCATCATACCACCATTGCTCACATCACAATTCGAGCGAGAAAACCTATATGAGCACCACGGTACGTGGTATCATCTCAGCAAAGCTGGGCAAGAGGTATTATCATTGCTCAAAGGGGTACAAGTACTCACGGGGGGCGTGCCACTTGGGACACAAAAGGGCAAAGACTTTCTCCCGGCACACAGCTGGGCGAGCAGTGCACCATTGGCAACCAAAGCCCCCTTTCCAAGATATGAAGCGACCGATGAGGAGGTGCTTCGTTTCCTAAAGCGGGAGGTGCTTAACATTGAGAGCGAGCGTGGGATTAATCTCCTTACTTATCAAGACATCCCACTTGGCTTTATCAAGCAGGTAGTGAATAGAGCTAATAACCTTTATCCACGACACTTGGCTCTCCGTAATAGCTCATTAACCACAAAAGAGATTCCCAATTGGACAACCTTATGATAAAGAAATACCTACTACTC
Organism: Porphyromonas sp. HMSC077F02; assembly: GCF_001815465.1. Classification (NCBI taxonomy): domain Bacteria; kingdom Pseudomonadati; phylum Bacteroidota; class Bacteroidia; order Bacteroidales; family Porphyromonadaceae; genus Porphyromonas; species Porphyromonas sp. HMSC077F02. The sequence continues at coordinate 24,483 of NZ_KV820633.1, forward strand.
ATCACTCTACTCCTGGGCTTGTCTAATGCCCATGCAGAAGCCCCTCGGATCAGTCTGCTCACTTGCGGACCTACCGACGAGTATGTGTTTTATCTTTATGGGCACACGGCTCTACGCGTACAGTACGGAGATACCGACTTGGTGTATAATTATGGTTACTTCTCCCTGGATCAGAAAAACTTCCTTATCAACTTTATGATTGGTAAGCCAATGTACTCACTAGGGGTGACCACATTTCAAGACTTTCTTTGGGAGTACGCGGCACAAGGAAGAGAAGTAGTAGAGCAAGAGCTTGCCCTCACCGATGAGGAGGCAACGCTACTATCGGACAAGCTCAATTGGAATGCGCTGCCGGAGAATAGAGACTATCAGTACAATTTCTATTTTGATAATTGCGCCACCCGCCCTAGAGATATGATTGAAGAGGCGGTAGGTGGACTTAAGTATGATTTTTCTTTAGACCAACTTCCTACATTTAGAGAGGCGATTAGGGGCAAAAGCCACTCTGCCGTTTGGTACACTCTAGGAGCTGATATCTGCCTTGGCTGGAAGAGTGACCGACAGATGAGCCTTAGGGACGCCGGCTTTTTACCAGAGTTATTGGCCCAAGAAATGGACACTGCGCGACGTGCTGACACTGGCGAACTATTAGTGACCAATAAGACTACATGGGTGCCACAAACAAAAGTCATCAATAACCCTGTGGAGAAGTGCCATTTCCCGCTCATTGTCTTTCTTTTGGTTGGGCTCTACCTCTATCTACTCAAGTGGGGCAAATGGGATAAAGCACGGATTGTAAGTGAGAGGGTGCTATATGCGCTACTGGCCATTGGTGGAGTGACTGTTTGGTTTTTAGCTCTCTTCTCTGAGCACCCACACACTTGGCCCAATGCCAATATGCTATTCCTACATCCCTTTTGGCTTTGGTTGGTATTCACCCATGGCAGGAAAAACTGTCATAGTTCCAATAAGTGGCTCTATTTTTGTAACTTTGTAGCCATAGCTCTCTACCTTCTATCAAGTACCTTCCAAAGGCTACCAATAGACCTTCCAGTACTGGCATTGGTAGTGGCGTGGAATCAGATAGATAGATGGAGAGCCTGCAGAAATGAGGCACGTACAGATGAATAAGTTACTTACAGGGCTAGTCTCGCTCTTTACCCTTTGTCAGGTGGGTGTGCTACAGGCACAGACCCCCCGATTGGTGCTACTCATCACCGTGGAGGAGCTCCGAAGCGACCTACTCGAGGAGCTCTCTAAGGAGATGCCCCACGATGGGGTTAATCGCTTGCTTGCCAAGGGAAGGGTCTACAGCGAAGTTCAATCCCCTCTGCTGAGTGCCGATGCAACTGCCTCTGAAGCTATCATTCATACAGGAGCACTTGCTTCGGCTACTGGTATTTCTGAGCGACAGCCAACCCTGAAGGAGCGAAGCGGGAGGAGAGTCCCAACGAACTCTATTTTTCAAGACAAGAACTACCTAGGCTATGCCACTTCTGGCAACTATTCGCCTTTGGCCCTCACCTCACCTACCCTCGGGGATAATCTCAAAAGCGCCTATGGCTCTAAATCGCTCGTCTATAGCATAGCTCCTCGGGCAGAGGAGGCGATTATCGGGGCTGGTGTCTATGGCGATGCTGCTTACTGGATTGATGGGTACTCCGCCAGATGGGCCAGCAGCACCTACTACTCTAGGGAGTTCCCTTGGTATATTGATAAAACCAACTCTGGTACTTCATCTCTGCCAGCACGGCTAAGCAGTGGAATAACGTGGCAACCTCTATCAACACAATCTCGTATTCCTACTGCTAGTTCCTTTAACCATAGTTTCCGCAAGACAACAAGCGACATTGCGGACTTTAAGGATAGCCCACTCGTTAATGACGAAGTGGTTGCACTCGTCCGAAAACTCTTTGAAAGCTCCCAGCTAGGTAAGGACGAGACGCCCGACCTTCTTTCGCTTCACCTCACGGTAGGCAATGCCAATAAAGCGGTTCAAGGCCTCTCAAGAGAGACTATTGAGAGCTACTTCCGTCTGGATCGAACCATTGCTTCGTTGCTACAATTAGTTGATGCCAAGTCCACCCTTGTTATCCTAACAGGGAATGGCATGTCGAGAGAATATTCTCCTACTGTTATAGACGATCGCAGGCTATTCAAGCCCGATCGTTGCCTAGCACTAGTCAATATGTACCTGCATGCAGAGTATGGGGTGCAAGGACTAGTAGAGGAGATCACCCCTACTGGGGCGGTCTATCTCAATAGAGAAATCATCAAAAGCAATCCAAAGCTTCACCTCAAAGAGATTCAAAGTGCTGTAAGTGACTTTCTGCTTGAGTTTAGTGGCATCTCTTACGCCATTGAGGAGCATCGGTTGCGAGATCAAGCGATTGCCAATAGCGACAATGCTACATGGCTCACAGCACTTAATAGTGCCACAAATTCCAATCGGCCCGATGTGATCTTCGGTCTGCTTCCCAGTTGGACAGCCCAAGATCTTTCGACCGAAAGAGGAGTCGCTAAGTACCAAATGACGGCGACCACTACCACTACTGTAATTATGTACCCCAGCGTTGAGGCTGAAAAGATAGATACCCCACTCGATCTCCGAGAAGTCTCTACCAAGATTGCGTGGATTCTCCGAATCAGACCACCCACGCCACGCTCTATTTTGAGATAGCAACAACGAATGAAATAAGATAATAGACAACAACGATATATATGGGATTTTTAGACTTTATTACCAAGATATTTGGCAACAAATCACAGCGAGACCTCAAAGAGATTACTCCGATAGTAGATAAAATTAAGGAGCAGTACGAGCAGGTGAAAGCGCTATCTCACGATCAACTTCGTGAGCGTACGGCACAAATTCGCCAAGGCATCCAAGATGAGGTGAAGCCAGAGCGACAGCAGATCCAAGAGCTTAAGAATGGAATTGACGAGCTGGATCTCTCGGAGCGTGAAGCAGCATGGGAGCAGATTGATAAGCTAGAGGAGACGATCCTCGATAAGATGGAAGGAAAACTCAATGAGGTACTACCCGAAGTCTTTGCCATTGTCAAGAGTACAGCACAGCGTTTTGCCGACAACGAGGAGATTACGGTCACCGCGACACAGTTTGACCGTGACCTCTCCGTCAATCATGACTTCGTACGCATAGAAGGCGATAAGGCGATCTACAAGAATGAGTGGATGGCAGGGGGCAACCTCACCAAGTGGGATATGGTCCACTACGACGTGCAGCTCATCGGAGGTGTGGTATTGCACCAAGGTAAGATTGCCGAGATGGCAACTGGAGAGGGTAAGACCTTAGTGGCCACTCTTCCAGTATTCCTCAATGCCCTTACTGGCAACGGAGTGCACGTGGTGACCGTCAACGACTACCTCTCTAAGCGTGACGCCGAGTGGATGGGACCTATCTATATGTTCCATGGCATCAGCGTAGATTGTATCGATAAGTATCAGCCCAACTCACCGGAGCGCCTTCGTGCCTACAATTGTGATATCACTTTCGGCACCAACAATGAATTTGGCTTTGACTACCTTCGTGATAATATGGCTCGCACCCCTGCCGACCTCGTGCAGCGGAAGCACAATTACGCCATTGTCGATGAGGTCGACTCAGTGCTTATTGACGATGCTCGTACCCCACTCATCATCTCAGGTCCAGTAGAGAGTAAGGGCGACCAGATGTTTGAGGAGTTCAGAGGCGATGTGGAGTTGGTAGTCAATGCACAGAAAACCCTTGCCAGCCGTCTGCTCACCGAGGCACGCAAGCAAATTGCCAGCGAAGATAAGAAGGAGCGTGAAGAGGGATTCCTCAAGCTCTATCGTAGCTTTAAGGGACTACCCAAAAACAAAGCCCTCATCAAGTACCTCAGCGAGGAGGGCATCAAGGCAGGTATGCTAGATACCGAGGCGATCTATATGGCCGACAATAACCGTCAAATGCACATCGTCACCGATGACCTTTACTTCGTAATTGATGAGAAGAATAATCAGATAGAGCTCACCGATAAGGGTATTGATCTTCTTTCGGGTAAAAACGAAGACCCAACCTTCTTCGTCCTACCAGATATTGCTTCTCAATTGTCGGCTCTAGAGAATGAATCCCTCACAGAGGCTGAAAAGAGTGAGAAGAAAGATCAGCTCCTCACCGATTACTCTATCAAGAGTGAGCGTGTACACACTGTGCAGCAGCTACTTAAGGCCTACACCCTCTTCGAGCGTGACGACCAATATGTGGTGATGGATAATAAGGTGATGATTGTGGATGAGCAGACAGGCCGTATCATGGATGGTCGCCGCTACTCCGATGGGCTCCACCAAGCTATTGAGGCAAAGGAGCATGTAAAGGTAGAGGCAGCCTCTCAGACCAAGGCAACCATCACACTCCAAAACTACTTCCGTATGTACCACAAGCTGGCAGGTATGACAGGTACCGCCGAGACTGAGGCTAAGGAGTTTTGGGATATCTACAAACTAGATGTGGTGGTGATTCCAACCAATAGACCTATTGCTCGTATCGATGAGAACGACCGTATCTACAAGACCGCTCGAGCAAAGTATGCCGCTATTATCGATGAGATTGAGCGACTAATCGGCGAGGGACGCCCAGTCCTTGTTGGTACCACCTCGGTAGAGACCTCCGAGTTGCTCAGCAAGATGCTCACACTCCGTAAGATTCCTCACCAAGTCCTCAATGCCAAGCTCCACCAAAAGGAGGCAGAGATTGTGGCAGAGGCAGGTAAGAAGAGTACCGTCACCATCGCCACCAACATGGCGGGTCGTGGTACCGATATCAAGCTCTCCCCTGAGGTGAAAGAGGCTGGTGGTCTCGCCATTATCGGCACCGAGCGTCACGAGAGCCGTCGTGTAGATAGACAGCTACGTGGTCGTGCTGGTCGTCAGGGCGACCCTGGTTCGTCAGTTTTCTTCATCTCCTTTGAGGATAAGTTGATGCGTCTATTTGGTTCTGATAGAATGGCTAGGATCCTTTCTACTATGGGACTAAAGGATGACGATATGCTAGAGAGCAAGCAACTATCCAAGCAGGTAGAGAACGCACAGAAGAAAGTAGAGGAGAATAACTACGGAGTCCGTAAGCATCTGCTTGACTACGACGACGTAAAGAATGCACAGCGTAAGGTCATCTACACTCGTCGTAATCACGCTCTGATGGGCGAGCGTATTGGCTTAGACGTACTCAACACCCTTACCCAGACGGCAGAAAGCCTTACCGATGGTGCTCCAGATATACCTTTTGAAGAGTTTAAGCAAAGTGTCTTCAAGGCCTTCTCCACCGAGCTACCTATCACCGAGGAGCAGTACAGGCGTAGTAATCCAGACCAGTTGGTAGATGCCATCATGGAGGAGGTGATTGCCAACCTCAAGCGTCGCTCGGAACGTATGGCCGAAGTGACCTACCCTGTACTCAAAGCCTTCTACGAGCAGCATGGCGATAATGTAGAGCGTATTGCTATACCAGTGACTGATGGCCGTCTTGGATACAACGTAGTTACCAACCTCAAGGAGGCGGTAGAGACCGAGGGCAAGAGTGTTGCCAAAGCATTCCAAAAGACCATTCTTCTCTACACCATTGATGAGGCATGGGAGCGTCACCTACTCGCCATGGACGAGCTACAGAATGCGGTTCGCAACGTTTCTTATGAAAATAAAGACCCACTAGTTATCTTCAAGGTAGAGGCTTACGAATTATTCCGCTCTATGGTGATAGAGATGAATCAAAAAGCCTCTGAGATCATCATGCGTGGTCACGTCAATATCGCTCCGCAGCAAGAGGATGAGCAGCGTAGAGTAGAAGTGCGTGAGCAGCGTGAAGACCCACTAGCCAATAGACGCAGACGCTATCAAGAACAAAAGGACGACTATGAGGCAGCACAGCAAGCACGCTATGAGGCTGGTCAAGCCGCAAGCCAACAACCTCAAAAGCAGCAGCCATATATTGCGGAGCAAAAGATTGGTCGCAACGATCCATGCCCTTGTGGAAGTGGAAAGAAGTTCAAGAATTGTCACGGCCGCAACCTTTAATAGATAGATAAGCTATGATACATTCCATGACAGGCTTCGGAAAGGCCGAAGCCTCCACCTCCACCCAGAAGATCGTCGTAGAGATTAGATCTATCAATAGCAAGCAGGCCGATATCAGTCTCCGCTTTCCTCAGGAGATACGCCATATAGAGCTAGCAGCACGCAAGAGGGTTATCCAAAAGCTACAGCGTGGCAAGATTGATATCTTCATCAGCCTTGAGCAGCTACATACGGAGCCCAGCCTACAGCTCAATAGCGAGTTGGGTCAGAAGTACTGGCAACTACTTAAGGAGTTTAGCGAGGAGACCGCCATTCCACTGCCTACCGACCCCATGCGTATGGTACTCAATATGCCAGGGGTGATGAATACCGAGAGCTCCACCTCCGAAAAAGAGACTGAAGACCTCGAGAATATCACCATGCAGGCAGTTGAGGAAGCATGTGATAAGCTCAATGAATTTAGACTACAAGAGGGCAAGTCGCTCTACGATGGCTTCATGAAGAATGCCAAGACCATCGCACAGCTCCTTGATAGTGTAGATCCATACGAAGCTGAGCGAATTACCGAGATTCGGCAAAGGATAGAAGAGGGGCTAAGCAAGTATGTTGATATCGAGTACGACCGCTCTCGCTTGGAGCAAGAGATGATCTACTACATTGAGAAACTAGATGTGAATGAGGAGAAAAATAGGCTTCGCAACCACATCAAGTACTTCATCGAGACCCTCGATCACGAGGAGGTAGGTCAGGGACGCAAGCTCGGCTTTATCGCACAAGAGATGGGCCGAGAGATCAATACCCTAGGCTCCAAGAGCAACCACGCCACGCTCCAACAGATTGTGGTTAAAATGAAAGATGAATTAGAGCAGATCAAGGAACAAGTCCTCAATGTACTCTAACAATCGATACTATACCTATTATATAGCACTATGCCTGGTAAACTGATCATATTCTCCGCCCCTAGTGGCTCAGGGAAGAGTACCATCATCGACCAATTGACCAGCAAGCACGGTCTCCGTGGACACTTCTCCATATCAGCTACCTCCAGAGCCCCTCGTGGAGAGGAGCAAGATGGTATTCACTACCACTTCCTCTCCACAGAGGAGTTTAAGCAACGCATTGACCTAGGAGACTTCCTCGAGTACGAGGAGGTCTACGAAGGTTGCTTCTACGGAACGCTTAGGAGCGAGATAGATGATACCCTCGCACGAGGCGAGACCGCACTACTGGATATCGATGTCAAAGGGGCACTCAATATCAAGAAAGCTTACGGTGACCAAGCGCTCACCCTATTCATACAGCCACCAAGTATCGATACCCTTCGGCAGCGATTGGAATCGCGAGGAACCGACTCCCCCGAGAAGATAGCAGAGCGACTAGCCAAGGCAGAGACCGAGCTGAGCTATGCCCCACTCTTTGATCGCAAAATCATCAATGACCAGCTCGACGTGGCATGCCACGAAGCAGCAGAGATCATTCAGCGGTTTATTGAAGAGGAGAGACGAGTACTACTTTTCCCTGGTTCATTCAACCCTATGCATGTCGGGCATCTCTCACTCGCCAATTATTTGGTTGAGAAGTACTCCGATCGCTTCGATGAGGTATGGCTACTCCTTACACCCGCCAGCCCCTTTAAGGAAGATCGCACACAGCTCCCCACTCCCTTTAGGGCAGAGTGGATTCAGCACCTGATCCAACACTACCCCAAGCTACGCTTGTCACAAGAAGAGGAAGAGCTCACCCCACCCTACTACACCATCAATACCATACGGCATCTCAAGGGAAAGTATCCAAAGACCTCCTTTACCCTCCTAATCGGTGGCGATAGCCTCCTCACCCTTCCCAAGTGGCACAAAGCGGATGAACTCCTCCAAGAGATCCCCATCATCGCCTACCCACGCCCAGAATATAGCGTAGAAGAGGCTCCTCGGGAGGTGAGTGAAAAAGTAGAAGTCCTCAAAGAGGTTCCAACCTTTCATATCTCCAGCACCCGAATCCGTCGGATGCTACTAGAGGGCAAGGCACTCCCCTACCTCCTCGCCACAGAACTCACCCACCCCCTCTACCGAGAGCTCCACTTCCAGCTTCTCCAGCTACAGCATTAAGTTAAAAGAGCCCCCAGCCATTGAAGTGTGGCTGGGGACTCTTTTTTTATGAGGACATTACGAGAAGGCGATCTACTCTACTGTTTATGGTGGTATAGATTTGTTCGACCCACTAAGGTCATAGGCTTGTGGAAATGGCTTTCACGATCGCCCAGTCAATCAGGGATAATGCCCCTCTCTAAGTCCACAAAAAACCTCCATGCTAGTAGGGTAAAAGTTGAGATGCAACTAAGCAATCGGCGAGTTGCAACTAAGCATTTGCCGAGATGCAACAAAGCAAATGCTTAGTTGCATCTCGGCTGATGCCTTTATATAGCACTGAATTCTAGTCGGTTATAAAAGGGGGTCCGTGACCTTATTTTGGACAGCTTTATATCATATTTCACAGCTTGAAATTTCAGAGAGGGAGAAATGGTTATTTTAATATGTTAGCCTGCCCACGACGCGTTAAAAGCTTGTAAATGCAGTGGTTATTTGGTAAGTTTGTAGAGCATTTGGTAAAGTTGTGCCCCTAATCCTTGCCTTTATTGGAATAGTAAGCTAGCGATTTGCCACTATGCTCACCATTCATATACATAATGCTCTCCCTTATAGAGAGAGGGGTGCTTAAATATCAACATAAATAGAAGTCAATGTACAGAATCATCGCCATTCGCACTTATCTCGTGGTAGGACTCCTATCGGTGCTATCGTGGGTGGGGTGTCAGCGACAGAGGGAAATAGATGAGCCTGAGGCTCGTAGCGAGATACAGTTTCATGCCTTTGTCAATCAGCAATTGAAAGGAGCCGACGAGACCCTCTCTACATTAGCAAAGAGTGGCTTTAATATCCGAGCTTACGGACAGGGGCAGCTCTACTTCGAGGATCGAGTGACTGCCACCGATCCCAGTGCTGGCACTGGCGTTTGGAATACTGCGAGTACCCATATATGGCCAAGCTATGAACTGGACTTTATTGGGTACAATGGCTTAGGCAACTATGGCACATTCGACCTAGAGACTACAAACAAGAGCATTAAGCTAAGCACCCCTGAGCAGGTGGAGAAGCAGGTAGATCTCCTTGTAGCACGTACCAAGGGGCGAGTAGCTGAGCACGGTACAGAGGGGGTACCGCTTTACTTTAAGCACCTTCTCTCACAGCTCTCTGTCCAGGCGAAGAATAGCAATGAAGCCTACAAGGTCGAGGTAGCTGGCGTAAAGATCGCACGCATACGATCTCAAGCTACTTTGACTCTTCCTACCGAGATAAAGCTCAGCGAGGAGCTCACTAGCTACACAGATTTAAGCACTCCTAAGAGCTTCGGACTAGCTACTCCCGAGGTGATTACACTTGGGGAGACTCCTCAGTGGATTGGCAATAGTGCCAAGGGCAACTTTATGCTCATTCCGCAGCCGATTACGCCATGGAATAGAGCAGAGCAAGCTGGGGGAGCGACAGACAACGAAGGGACCTATCTCGGACTATTGCTTAGGATTACCACGTCTGCAGGGGCTCAATACTATCCACTCGAGGAGGGAAAGTATGCCTATGCGGTGATACCTCTCTCCCTGCCTGAAGGGTTGAAGCCTGGGATGCACTATATGGCGACACTAGACTTTAGTAAGGGAGCAGGCTATCAAGAGCCAGAGCTGGGTAAGGGCGTTCCTACCGACTTGCCCGCGGGCGTAGAGGTAAGCACTCGGCCGTGGGGCGGAATGGAGAAGCCAGGCGAACCGATACTAGGTGGAGCGATTGGATTTGAGATATCACTGGAGCCTTGGAAAGAGAAGGGCATCGACCTTCAGCTGGAAGCTGATCAGCGAAAGCCTATCACAATGCAGTATGGTAGCTTACGGATGGAATTCTCTATTCCCAAGGAGGCTACCGAACTGAAGGAGAGCGATATTCCAGAGGTGAAAATGCCTGGACGGAAGTTCATCAGATGGGAAGACGGCAAGGGAAATCCGATTACGTTCCCCTACCATCTCACCAGCGACTTTGTGCTCACGGCCAAATTGGAGTCGTACTATGCGACGCTAGTGGTGCCACGAAACTTCCAATTCAAGAGCGATCAATGGAACATTAATAAGGTATTAGAGCTGACCGAAGAGGGTTGCTTGCCAGAGCTACCTGAATTAGAGCCAGTGAATGGTGCTACCCTTAACCCTCAAGATCCTTGGGGCTTTGTAGGGTGGACCAAGGATGCCTACCCGACCATCGATTCGGAAGTGGTATCCATGGAGACTGTTTTTGATAGTGACGTAGAGCTGCATGCCATTCTCACCTCAGGAGTATTTTCTAATACTACCGGCAGTGAACTCTTCTATGTCCCCGGTACTGGTGGAACTCGCCCAGAGTACTTTACCTTCAAAGGAGGCGTCAGCACCGCACGAAGCACTCTGAGATCAACGCCAGAGGGGATCAAGATACAAAATCTCTACGTGGCAAAGCACCCAATTACTCAGGCAGAGTATCAGCAGGTGATGGGCAGTAACCCCTCCTACTTCACCGACCCAGACCGATCTCGTTTTGCTGGAAATAACTTCAAGGGAGTCATTCGTGCCAATGCTGGTGAAAGACCTGTAGAATCAGTCACTTGGATGGACGCCATACATTTCTGCAATCAACTGAGCGAAAAGGATGGTCTAACCCCCGTCTACACCATCACAGGTGACACCCCCGAGCAGGTGACACGCGACCCCAATGCCAATGGCTACCGCCTCCCCACCGAGGCAGAGTGGATATGGATAGCCACAGCAGCAAGTGGAGCCAACGACACAAATATAGCCCAAAAGAGCAACATTGGACTTGTTCGCTTTGGCAACTTTGCTTGGTTTAGAGATAATGCGATGCTGGGAGCTCAGGCCAACCTCAATCCTAAGGTTTGGCAAGCATTTACCAATCCTGAATATGGCACTAAACCTGTAGGGGGCAAGAAGCCTAATGAGCTGGGCATCTACGACATGAGTGGCAATGTATGGGAATGGGTGGAAGACTGGTACGGAGAGCGCACCTATGAGCATGACAATGGTCCAGCGAGTGGCACCTATAAGGTACTGAAGGGCGGAAGCTTCCACGCTAGGAAGGAATTCCTCAAAGTGGATTACCGTAAGAAGCACCTACCTGATCGGACCAATAAATTGATCGGCTTCCGAATCGTCCGTAATGTAAAGACAACCAACTAAGTAAGCGAAACCTATGAGACCCAATATAATAACAACCCTACTCCTCTTTACACTCCTAATGATAGGAGGCTCCAGGCCTCTATATGGGCAGGAGCTACAGGAGAATTGGTGGAGCAATGGCAAGTATGCAATAGAGGATGTCGCCGATCCAGTCTACTCCTTTGACGAAGAATATATGAAAGATGTCCCCAACATCTATCTACCGATAGGCAAAATGGGCAAGCTCCCCGTAGTCATAGTGGTACATGGTTGGGCAGCATACAAAGAGCAGATGCACGACACTGCACAATTACTCGCCTCGCACGGCATGCTGGTACTCGTTTATACCGCCATGGATCAGAATCAGCCTTTTCAATGGTTGGACGGCATCATCGCAGCCTACACGCTACTCGAAGGAGAGAATCGGCGCCCTGGTTCCAAGATACATAATAGGGTCGACTTCCAGAGAATTGGACTACTCGGGCACTCAATGGGTGGCACGGGGGTACTCTTTTCGGCAGCGATGGAGAAGCCTAATGGACTGCGGGGTAAGATCAAGACCGTAGTGAGCTTGATGCCCTATCACGGCACCACCAACTTCATATCCGATGCGGTGGCTGGAGGAAAGGATAAGCTAGGTTGCGACGTTTCTGCTACTCCCAATGCTACACTCATCATTTCTGGAGAAGTAGATGAAGTGAATGAGCCCATTGGTGGCTATGAGTTTTATCAGACACTTAAGAAAAATAAACGGGTCTTCTTTTCCATGAAGGGGACACACCACAATGATTGGCGAAATAAAGAGGGCAAAGAATCTGAGAATTACCATATCGTGATGCCTGTAGTCTCCTCATGGATGCTTGCCTACCTCTGTGGGGAAAGGCAATATGAAAGCTTCTTCAAAGAGGGAGGGCTTTACTTTGAGAAGTGGATACGCCCCACCCTCAAAGGAAATGTAAAAGTAGGTAGAGGAGAATTCCCAGCGTTTGAGATAAAGGAACCTTAAAAAGAGATGAAGAAAAATAGGAGACATCATAGTGTAGTGCAGTGCCTATGGCTGGCAATGCTACTGCTGTGTGCAAAGCCACTTATGGCACAGCAGGCACAGGGAGTAGAGCCACAACGGGCTCCCTCTGAGGTGCGACGAAGCTGGCTATCTGTGCGGAGCAATACTTTGGCCGATATAGCAATGGTACCCAATTTGGGCTTAGAGGCATTTATAGGGGAGCACTGGAGCTGGGAGCTCTCTGGCTACGGAGCGTGGTGGTCAAAGCCCAAAGCCAACTTCTTCTGGCGGTTGAAAGGCTTGGAGAGCGAGGTCAAGTATTGGCTCGGCGAGAGGAAGCAAGGGGGCAAGGGGCATCACATAGGGCTCTATACTCAGCTCTTTGATTACGACTTCCAAATGGGAGGGAGAGGAGTGCTCGGCGATCGCACGCACTTTGGTGTAGGGGTTGCGTATGGCTATGCTTGGAGCCTCGCCAAGCAGTGGACTCTAGAGGGAAGCATAGGGATAGGCTATCTACATGGTTCTTTCAAGCAGTATGGAAAGCAGACAAATGGTTGCTTTCCGTGGGTGGCAACGAAGCAGCTGGACTTCGTAGGCCCTACTAAGCTTTCACTCTCAATCGTCTACAGGTTATGGTAAAAGGACTAAAATATATCTTGTTGCTCTTACTACCACTTCTCTTTGTCCAATGCCAGCACAAGGAGCTCTGCTACTCCCAGGCGGTAGAGGTGGAAGTTCGTTTCGATTGGTCACAAGTACCAGAGCCACACGTGGCGGGTATGACCACCTATTTCTATCCCCTCGATAATAGCTCCGCACCAGTACGGCGAGACTTCCAAGACAAGGCGGGAGGAAGCACCACACTACGTGACGGACGCTATAGAGTGGTCGGCTTCAACAACACATCTAGCATCCTACAGCATAGAGGCGAAGAACACTTTGAGACACTCGAGAGCTTCACCCGTAGTTGTAGCCCACTTTCGGGCGCTCTTCTCTCACTGAGGGCACCATCGTGGGATGAGGGGAAGGACTTCCGATTACAGCCTGAGCCTTTCTATGCAGGACGAGTAAAGGAGACAAAGATTGTGCCACAAGCCGATGGCACCTCAAGACAAGTGGTGACGATAGTAATGGAGCCACGCTATCGGGAGGTGCAGATTCGGCTCACCAATGTACAGGGCTTGCAGGCGGTTCAGGGTATCTCGGCAGGCCTTGGAGGCGTAGCACCAAGCTATTTCATAGGCCTAGATAAGTGGCACGAAGGGAGTGTCTACCACCCAATAGCCATGAAGTGGAAAGGGCAGGAGGTCGAGGGCAATATGATCACCTATGGATTCCTCCCAAAAGCAAAGGGTGGAAAACAAGAGCTCATCCTCTATGTGGTGATGGCTGATGGCAAAGGCTACACTTACACCTTTGATGTCACCGAGCAAGTGGAGCAACAAAAGGGAAAGGCAGTGATCGATATAAAGCTGGACGAGGAGTTGCCTCTACCTAGAATAGACGAATCGGCCCGCAGCGGACTAAGCATCACGGTAGAAAGCTGGAGGAAAGTCTACCTGAATATCAAGATGTAAAGGCACTAAAATAATAACTACATAAGGAGAAAGAAAAGATGAAAAAAGTAACGACATGGGCAGCACTGGCAATAGCCTCAGCGATGGCATTAGCTTCCTGTAGCAAAGTAACAGACATTGCAGAGCCAGCAAGAGAGCAGGGGCAGATTGGGTTTACCCCTTTTATCGCTAATAGCCTACGGGCTGCAGAGATGGATATAGCTACTCTCAAGGGTACAGGTTTTACCGTATCAGCTTACGGTAATGGAACAGCTTATTTCGAGGGGAAGACCGTAAAGCCTGAGAGTACAGGTGACCTATGGGCACCCGAAGGTGGCGATATCCCTTGGCCAAGCTTTGATCTGGATTTTATCGCTTATGCCAACCTTGGTGAGTACGCAACAGCAACAATCGCCCAGACTGACTCGAAGCTAGAATTGACCACCCCAACAGAGGTCGCAAAGCAGGTGGACGTCATCGTGGCTCGTGCCAAAGGCAATGGTGCCGATCACGCGACTACTGGCGTGCCACTCAATTTCAAGCACCTTCTCTCACAGATAGAGGTAAAGGCGGTGAATAGCAATGCCAATTCCAACTACAAGATCAAGGTCGCTGGAGTGAAGATTGGTCGCATTGTGAAGAAAGCAACCTTTATGTATCCTACTGATACCAAGAGCACAACCACACTAAGTGGCTACACCCTCGGCACCGACAAAGAGACCTTTGCCGATGCCATGACAGAAGCAAAGGAATTATCTGCTACCGCAGTCTCTCTGATGGGTAAGGACGGTAACTTTATGCTGATCCCTCAAACACTGACCAAGTGGGATGCAGCAAAGCACCTAGGAAGTGGCACGGACAATAATGGCGTCTACCTCTCGGTGCTAGTAAGCATTACGAATAAAGATGGTGTAGCTCTCTACCCTACCGATGGCAAGTATGCTTGGGCGGCTACTCCTTTGGAGATAGCAGGAGGTCTTGAGGCAGGGAAAAAGTATGTGATCACACTCGACTTTAAGGATGGTGCAGGCTACCAAGATCCAGAGATCAATAAGCCAGTCGGTTTTACCACAGCGACTGGAGTTGAGATTTCTAGCGATCCAATGAAGCCAGAAATGCCAAAGCCAGGTGCCCCAATTCTAACAAACCAGTCAATTAAGTTCACGGTAAAGATAGAGGATTGGCAAGATAGTGGTGCGAATACTATTAATATGCCCAACGCATAATAGATAGAATTACTAGGAACCCATTGAATGACCCATAAAATGGTGAAGCAAATGATGAGGTACTTAGGCTGGTCTCTTATGGCACTCTTACCATTCCTAGGTAGCTGTACTAGGGGTGACCATCCAGATGAGAGCAAAATGATTGCTTTTGAGACCAACTGGCTAGATATGAGGAGTGGAGTAGTGGAGGGTCAGGACACCTTCCACGATGATATGCAGGTGACTGCTTTTCTACAAACCCAAGCGGGAAACCCCCTCGGCACTCTCTTTCAAGACCTTCGAGCTACTAAGGCATCAGGCTGGCGTACCAGCTATCCGTGGCTCGGGAGTGAGGCAGGACGACAGCTCAGCTTCTTCGCCTTTGCTCCGTATGGTGCACTCACTCCAGCGTGGCAACAAGGGAGCTACACCCTTACCCATAATAGTGGGGAGGTAGATATTGTAGCAGCCCATGAGGTAGTGCCAGCTCACTATGGCAAGCCCCTGCCGCTACATTTTCAACACCTACTCTCAGGAGTGAGCTTTGTCGTTCATAAGGAGACCCCCGATATGACTATCTACTCGGTAGAGCTACGAGCGATCCCCTCCACGGCTACCTACTCTATTGAGCGTCGGCAATGGGCGGACTACTCTGATCCCAAGACTTATACTTGGACTGGCAAGGTAGAGCATCTAGCTCGCACTTCGGTAGATACTCCCCTCACCATCACCCCTTTCTTCCTAATTCCACAAACACTATCGGACAAAATGAAGCTAATCGTCAAGCTCAAGCGACCTGGCAAGAGTGACACAGAGCTAAAAGAACTCCCCCTCACCAATCAGCACCTTGAGATAGGAGCGCATTATGTCATCCGACTACAGCTCACCGAGTAACTCACTAGCCCACCACTTCGGAAGGCGCTTTACCCTACTGCCAACCGTTTTGGCGAACCTGTCCAATAACTCCGTTAACTAATGAATACCCTGAGATGCCCACCTGCAACACCTTGCGGTGGGCATCTCTTTTTTCACCACTCACACCTGCTTTCCGCATCTACAGTGGAAAGGCATTCAGCCCCCATTCTCAATGGCGATCACTGAGGTTAGAGGTGTTGCTGGTGAAGCCAATTGAGGAGGGTGGAGAGGGCTTCGGTGGAGAAGCCTGGGGGTAGGAATAGGTATTCGCTTGGATGCCCACTATTGGCAGGGATAAAGAGGTGATTGAGCCCCTCGAGCTCTTTCACGGTGACAGTTGGGGAGGAGGTCGCAAGGCTCTTTATCTGTGACAAGTTGCGTTGCGCTTCCACCTGCATATCCTTGCTACCATTGAGGGCTAGGATTGGACAGGTAATTCTCGGGAGATAGATTGAGGGATCAGTTCTCAAAAAGCCTTTATAGAATGGTGACGAGATAGCTCCAATCATATTTCGTTGGTACTCCTCACTTTGGACCAGTCGCTCAGTCTCCTGTCGTCGCCCCTCCTTCACCAGTGGCAATACCCTGTCAAAGTACTCAGCAATCAGCAGCGAATCACTCGCTCTACTAGTAGAGTGGTAAGCTATCTTGCCAAATAGCTCCTCCGTTATCTGCCCGAAAGCCTCCTCCTTTTCAGGCTCAATCAGATCCGCCATCATCACTTGATTCTGAAAGACAATCGTCTCAATACCATTCACCCCAGGAGCCGCCAAAAGCACTATAAAGTCAACGAGTGAAGGTGAATCAGCAGCCACCATCTGTGCTAGCAGGCCTCCTTCGCTATGCCCTATCACCCCCACCTTTTGATACTTACCTTGCGAATGAAGATAGGTGAGAGCGGCCTCCACATCCACCTCAAAATCGGAGAGCATCGAGGCATTAAATACACCCGTAGAGCGCCCCACCCCTCGCTTATCATACCTTAGCACGGCATAACCCTCACGAGTAAGGTAGTCAGCAATATCATAGAGAGGCTTATGAGGACCGATCTTACTATCCCGATCATTCGGTCCACTACCAGCTACCAAGAGGATCGCCGTGGTGGCACTGCCCTCCAACGGCTCTGTAAGCGTACCCGAAAGCACCACTTCGTCCGAAGGAATCGCCACCTCACTCGCATGGTAAGGAAGCATCTCATCCTCCTTTATATACTCCCCTCTTACAAGAGTAAGCGGAGCGAATAGTCCTCTTTGGGCAAAAAGCCCCTTGATCATATCCCCTTGCAAAGTTCCTTGAAACCTAGCCCCTATCGACTCACTCTGCCATCGCACCATTAGAGAATCGGGCTGAAAAACAAACTCATCCACCACTATCCCCTCGGCATTTTGGTCGGGACTATCCAATGACGCCCGATACCCCTCAGCTGTTTCGGAGACATGTAGCACCAAAGGCAATGCATAAGTGGGCGACACCCGCAAATCACCGTGCCAACTACCGACCACTTGGGCATGACACGTCATAGCCCAAAGCGTCAAAGTAAAAAATAATGTCCATCTCATAATAGTGCAATGTAACTGGTTAACTATCAACAAATATAAACAGAATAATCGATATCCATCATCGTAGTACCACCATATCCAGAGGTTACGCGTTAGAATAAGACGAGTGAAAAAACCAGCTACAATAGGGTCAGAAAGGACCCTTTACAACCGGCTGAAATTCAAAGCCATACAAAATCGTTAGCAGAGATGCAACTAAGCAATCGGCGAGTTGCAACTAAGCAATTGCCGAGATGCAACAAAGCAAATGCTTAGTTGCATCTCGATTTTTTCCCACTCACATAGAGATTCATAGAGCTGCCTCCTAGTGCGATTGTGAGTACTCGGGTCCATCGGTCTGTCCGTCACAGCATGAGTTGCTACTTCCATTGCGACGGATTGAAGCGATACGTTACTCGTGAAATGCCTTGCAATGGAAGTAGCAGTGCATGGGTGACGCATTAGAAGAGATGTTGTACGAATGATCATATACAAGCTGTTGAGGATAATGGAGTAAGGATCTCGGCAGAGGTCCCTCTTAAATAGGCACAGGTC